>NZ_JBIWPP010000013.1:0-223340 GCF_044768335.1 Streptomyces sp. NPDC101151
TTGGGTTTGGTTGTTTTTTGTTTTTGTTTGTGTTGGGTGTGGGGGGGGGGGGGGGGGTGGGGGGGTGGGGGGGGGGGGGGGGGGGGGGGGGGGGGTGGGGGGGGGGGGGGGGGGGGGGGGGCGGGGGGGGGGGGGGGGCCCCCCCGGGGGGGGCCCCCCCCCCCGCCGCATCGCTCAGCGCCCGAGAGCGCGGCGGCCGCGGCCCTGGGAGAGGACGGGCAGGTTGCGAGACGGCGCCTGCCCGCGCGTGTCCTCCTCGAGGCGCAGCGCCAGCGCCGGGCAGCGGCGCACCGCACGCAGCGCCTTCGCCTCCGCATAGCGCGGCACCTGCGCCTGCGCCACGGTCGGGAAACCGTCCGCTCCCAGTTCGAAGACCTCCGGGAGGATGTCGGCGCACAGGCCGTGGCCCCGGCACAGCGTCCAGTCGACGTAGATCTTCTGGCGGCTGGCGCCGCTCTCCTCGGGTTCTGCGCCGCCCGGGATGCCCGTGGGGCCCCTGCCCCCCTCGAAGAGCGGCAGAACGCCCTCCACGGGCCGTCCGCAGCCGTTTCCGAGGACGTGCGCGGCCAGGTCGTCGGTGAACGCCTTGATGGTCGACTCCAGGAACATCGCGGAGCCGTCGGGATGCGAACACGCCCCGCGCCGCTTCACGTTCTTCGCGACCTGCTTCAGCGCCTCCAGGGCGGCCGGTCCGCCGCCGTTGAGGATGTCCTCCATGCCGCGCGCGGCCGCGGGCAGTCCGAGGTAGCAGGGGCCGCACTGGCCGGCGCTCTCCTCGGCCAGCCACTGGGCCACCCGCAGTGACTCGCCCAGCGGGCAGGTGTCCTGGGTGATCGGCAGGATCGCGCCCGCGCCGAGCGAACCGCCCACCGCGTCCAGGGAGTTGCGGGAGACGATCGCCTCGTTGACGGTCGCCGCGTCGATCCACTTGCCGTGGTAGCCGCCGGTCAGCACACCCTGCGGCATCGGAGGGGCGCCTGCCAGCTGCAGGACGTAGCGCAGCGGCACGCCCGTGGGCACTTCGAGCACCATCGGGCGGGCGACCGCGCCGGAGACGGTGAGCATGACGGTGCCCGGCTCGTCGTACAGGCCGGTGTTGCCGTAGCGCTCGGGGCCGATCCGGGCGGCGATGGCCAGCTGCGCGAACGTCTCCGCGTTCGACAGCAGTGTGGGCGCCCCGCCGACGCCGGTCTGCGAGGCGCTGATCTTGCGGCCGGGCGGGATCGCCGGGCCGCCGTCGATCGAGCGGATCAGCGACGCGGCGGCGCCGGTGACCATGCGCACGGGGTTGCGCTGCACCCACGCGCGCAGCGCCGATCTGCGGCTGTTGCTCAGGCCGCGCTCGGCGAGCGCGGCCTCCATGGAGCGCTGGGTGGACTCCCGGGTGACCCCGATCACGAGCGTGCGTGCGCCCAGGGCCTCGGCGCACAGCAGGGCACCGTCCAGGATGAGGTGCGGGGCCCGGTTGATGAGCACCGTGTCCTTGCGGCAGGCCGGTTCGTCCTCACTGCCGTTGACGACGACGACCGGCCGTACGCCTCGCTTGATCGCCGACTCGGCGACCGAGCGCAGCTTCTTGTGGAAGGGGAAGCCCGCGCCGCCGCGGCCCTTGAGGTTGATGCCCTCCGCCAGTTGGGCGAGCTGTTCGCCGCCCAGGGGATCGAGCGGCCCGTGCACCTTGAGGTGCATGGGCAGGTCGAGTCGCTCCACAAGGTCGAAGCCCGACGTGAGCTGAGGAAGCCCGACCACGCGGACTTCGGGGACGTCGGGCAGGGCCTCGTTCACCTATAGCCTCCGGAAGGCGTGTTCCAAGGTTCGCCCGAACCCGGCGTGTCGTAGGAGGTGCCGGGGGTTGGTTCAGTGGCGGGACCGCTGTTGTACGTGTCACCCGAGTTGTACGTGCCGTAGAGGTTGTTCGTCTCACCCGTGTCGTACATGTCACTTCCGCCGTATCCGCCGGTGCCCGAATTGCCGTAGACCGGGATGTTGTATCCGGTGTCCTGCAGCGGGTCGTACGCCGACGGAGGGGCCTCGCCGACCGGCGGCGGGGACGGGATCGGCCAGCTGCCCGAGGTGCTGGACGGGCCGTCCATGCGCGGGATCGCCTCCGTGGCCTGCAGATCCAGTGGCAGGTCCATGCGCGTGGTCTGGCCGGGCGCGAACGGCTGCTGGGGGCGGCCCGGCGTGGACACCGCGCGGTAGGCCGCCGCGAAGCCGGACGCCGGCTCGGGGGCCGGGGCCACGGGGGTCTGGTACAGCGGCGCGGAGGCGGGAGCCTGCGACTCCGCGGGCGACGCCTTCGGTTCGCGCCGGCCCTCGAAGCCCGGCCGCCCGGACTCGGCGACCCGGGAGCGGCTCGCCTCCAGGTCGTCCATGCCCGGCCGCTCCGAGCTGCCCAGGACGGCGACGAGCCGGTCGGCGACCTTGCGCTTGAAGGGGCGCGGAGCCGAGCGCAGCGCGAGGGCGCCCATGACCCCCAGCAGCGACAGGCTGTAAAGGATCACGAAGATCGGCTTCGCCTGGCGACCCGCGTAGAGGCCGTGGACCAGCGCCGCGCACCAGGCCGGGTAGGCCAGCATGTGCATGGCCCGCCACCGGGCGGCGACGGGGGCGGGGGCGGCGAAGTTGCTGCGCAGGGCACCGGTGATGCCCACGAAGATCATCAGCAGGCCCGCCAGCGAGCCCAGCCCGATCAGCCCGGCGCTTCCGGTGATGCCGAGCGAGAACGGGATGATCGCGGCGATCAGCTGGGTGTGGTCCAGTGCGATCTTGGTGGTGATGTGCAGCAGCAGGAACGCGATGGAGGCGACCGCGGTCGTCCGGTGCACTGCCTGGCCGACGATCCGCTGGCGTGTGTTCAGGAAGATCCGGTCCTGTGCGAACAGGCCCCAGATCACCGAACAGCTGAGCGAGACGAGGGACAGCACGCCCGCACCGAAGTTCAGGAACTCACGGAACTGGCTGCCTCCCACCAGCACCGCCACGGGTATGAGCAGCAGGATGACAGCGGACGCCACTCCATAGGCCGACCGACCCGGCCTGGGGAGCGAGCTGTTACTACGACGAGGGTTCATGGGGGCAACTCCGAGCAGTTTCGGGAAAGCGGTCCCGCTGCCGAACTCTAAGTGGCGCCATACTGATCAGTACGAGGTTTGAGTTATTGCGTTGTTATCAAAGGACAATGCGCCTGGGATGTTGTCCCTTAGTGGGTGTTACGCGAAGTAATCTTTGACCTTGGTTCAATGCTGGTGGGCTTCGTGACATGTCCATCAGGCATACGGAAGCGCGTCGCGGCTTGCTCAAGTCCGTCGCAGGTCGCTCAGGGGCTGCGGTACCCTTGGCGCCATGCGTGCCGTACGCCTTCTGCTTAGCGGGCCGCGCTGATCAGTACCGACCACCGGTCGAACCGGACGGTCGGCATCGGCGCGGCGTCCCCTCCTGTGCGAGGGGTTTTTTCGTTTCCGCAGGCAGAGACGATCGATGGAGCTTTGAGGATCATGAGCGAGACGAACCCCGCTGCCACCGCCGAGGCGGCCGCGCCGCACCGCTACACGGCCGTCCTGGCGGCCGAGATCGAGGCACGCTGGCAGGACTTCTGGGACGCCGACGGCACCTACGCCGCTCCGAACCCGAAGGGTGACCTGGCCGGCGATCCCCGGCTGGTCGCGAAGCCCAAGAAGTTCATCATGGACATGTTCCCGTACCCCTCGGGCGCGGGCCTGCACGTCGGTCACCCCCTGGGCTACATCGCCACCGATGTCTACGCCCGGTTCCAGCGCATGACCGGCCACAACGTACTGCACACCCTGGGCTTCGACGCCTTCGGCCTGCCCGCAGAGCAGTACGCGGTACAGACCGGCACGCACCCGCGCGTGTCCACCGAGGCCAACATCGAGAACATGAAGGCCCAGCTGCGCCGGCTGGGTCTGGGCCACGACAAGCGCCGGTCGTTCGCCACGATCGACCCGGACTACTACAAGTGGACCCAGTGGATCTTCCTGCAGATCTTCAACTCCTGGTACGACGACGAGGCGAAGAAGGCCCGCCCGATCTCCGAGCTGATCGCCCAGTTCGAGAGCGGCGAGCGCGCCGTAGCCGGTGACCACGGGCGCACGTGGAACCAGCTGACCGCCGCCGAGCGCGCCGAGGTCCTGGGCGAGTACCGCCTGGCCTACGCCTCCGAATCCCCGGTCAACTGGTGCCCCGGCCTGGGCACCGTGCTGGCCAACGAGGAGGTCACCGCCGACGGCCGCTCCGAGCGCGGCAACTATCCGGTCTTCAAGGCCAAGCTGCGCCAGTGGAACATGCGCATCACCGCCTACGCCGACCGGCTGCTGGAGGACCTGGAGGAGCTGGACTGGCCCGAGGCCATCAAGCTGCAGCAGCGCAACTGGATCGGCCGCAGCGAGGGCGCCCGCGTCGACTTCCCGATCGACGGCGAGTACATCACGGTCTTCACCACCCGCCAGGACACCCTGTTCGGCGCGACCTACATGGTGCTGGCGCCCGAGCACCCGCTGGTCGAGAAGTTCACCCCCGAGGCATGGCCCGAGGGCACCCACCAGGTGTGGACCGGCGGTCACGCCACCCCGGCCGAGGCTGTCGCCGCCTACCGCGCGCAGGCCGCCTCGAAGTCCGACGTGGAGCGCCAGGCCGAGGCCAAGGACAAGACCGGCGTCTTCACCGGCGCCTTCGCGACCAACCCGGTCAACGGCGAGCAGGTCCCGGTCTTCATCGCCGACTACGTCCTGATGGGCTACGGCACCGGCGCGATCATGGCGGTCCCGGCGCACGACACCCGCGACTTCGCCTTCGCGCGCGCCTTCGAGCTGCCCATGCGCTGTGTCGTCGAGCCGGCCGACGACCGCGGCACCGACCCGTCCACCTGGGACGACGCCTTCGCGTCGTACGACGCGAAGATCGTCAACTCCTCCAGCGGCGACGTGAAGCTGGACGGCCTGGGTGTCACCGAGGCCAAGGCCCGCATCACCGAGTGGCTGGCGCGCAAGGGCATCGGCGAGGGCACCGTCAACTTCCGCCTGCGCGACTGGCTGTTCAGCCGTCAGCGCTACTGGGGCGAGCCCTTCCCGATCGTCTACGACGAGGACGGCGTCGCCCACGCGCTGCCCGAGTCGATGCTGCCGCTGGAGCTGCCGGAGGTCGAGGACTACTCGCCGCGCACCTTCGACCCGGACGACGCCGACACCCACCCCGAGACGCCGCTGTCGCGCAACGAGGACTGGGTCAACGTCACCCTGGACCTGGGCGACGGGCCGAGGAAGTACCGGCGCGAGACCAACACCATGCCCAACTGGGCCGGTTCCTGCTGGTACGAGCTGCGCTATCTGGACCCGCACAACGACCAGAAGCTGGTCGACCCCGAGATCGAGCAGTACTGGATGGGCCCGCGCGAGGGCCAGCCGCACGGCGGCGTCGACCTGTACGTCGGCGGCGCCGAGCACGCCGTGCTGCACCTGCTGTACGCGCGCTTCTGGTCCAAGGTGCTGTACGACCTGGGGCACGTCTCCTCGGCGGAGCCGTTCCACAAGCTGTTCAACCAGGGCATGATCCAGGCCTACGTCTACCGCGACAGCCGTGGCATCGCGGTGCCGGCCGCCGAGGTGGAGGAGCGCGACGGCGCGTACCACTACCAGGACGAGAAGGTCAGCCGCCTGCTGGGCAAGATGGGCAAGTCCCTGAAGAACGCGGTGACTCCGGACGAGATCTGCGCCGAGTACGGTGCGGACACGCTGCGCCTGTACGAGATGGCGATGGGCCCGCTGGACGTCTCCCGGCCCTGGGACACGCGCGCGGTGGTCGGCCAGTTCCGGCTGCTGCAGCGGCTGTGGCGCAACATCGTCGACGAGAACACCGGCGAGGTCACCGTCGTCGACGCCGAGCCCGACGAGGACACGCTGCGCGCCCTGCACAAGGCGATCGACGGCGTGCGCCAGGACCTGGAGGGCCTGCGCTTCAACACGGCCATCGCCAAGGTCACCGAGCTGAACAACCACCTGACCAAGGCGGGCGGCGCCGTGCCGCGGTCGGTCGCCGAGCCACTGGTGCTGATGGTCGCCCCGCTGGCCCCGCACATCGCCGAGGAGCTGTGGCGCACGCTGGGCCACACCGGCTCGGTCGTCCACGAGGACTTCCCGGTCGCCGACCCGCGGTACGTGGTGGACGAGACCGTGACCTGCGTCGTGCAGATCAAGGGCAAGGTCAAGGCCCGTCTGGAGGTGCCGCCGGCCATCTCCGAGGAGGAGCTGGAGAAGGTGGCCCTGTCCGACGAGAAGGTCGTCGCGGCACTGGACGGCGCGGGGATCCGCAAGGTGATCGTGCGGGCGCCGAAGCTGGTGAACATCGTTCCGGCCTGAGCGCCGGCCCGCTTCGGGGGCCTCGCACCGGGCGCGCCCGGTATCGGGGTGGTCCCCTACGGGCAGGTTCGGGGTTTTTCTGGAACTCCGGGCCTGCCCGCTGCGTTTACCGTGGAGAGCAGGGCGGCGTGTGTGCCGCGACAGGCCGAGGAGGAGCGTCATGGCAACAGTGCTCACCGTGTTCGCTCTGCTCTTCCTGGTCTTCGTCGGCCTCGGCGCGTACGCCACGGTCAAGGCGATCGGCGCCGCCAAACGCGGAGTGGACCGTACGATCGCGCAGGCCAGGCGCACGGTCGAGGACCACACCCTGCGCGCCAAGTCCTTCGCCCAGCCCGGCCCGGCCGGCGAGATCGCCCAGCTGCGGCTCACCCTGCGGACCTCCATGCGCGCCACCCAGGACGCGCTGCACGCGGGGGCGGCCGAGGACGAGTCGCTCAAGGAGTCTCTCGGCCTCTTCGAGAGGCTCAGCGTGCACGGCCGCGAGCTGGACGCCGAACTCAAGCGTCTGGAGTCCGAGCCCGACCGGAGCACGCTCACCGCGCGGCTGCCCGAACTGCGCAGCCGCACCGAGCGCATCACCAAGTCCGCCGACTCCCTGCGCTGGGCCGCCCGCGACCGGGCCCGCCGCTTCTCCGACGACGACCTGGACATGCTCAACGCCCAGATCGACGTGGAGGCAGGAGCCCTCCGGCACTGGACGGGGACCGAGCCCACACCGGCACCCCCACCGTGGCCCGACGCCCAGGCCGCCGCCGGCGGTCCGGCGGCGCAGCAGCAGACCTGGCAGGAGACACCGGGGTCCCGCACCGCCGAGGAGCCGACGACCCCCGCGATCACCCCGCCGGCGCAGCGCCCCGCCTATCCCTGGCAGAAGAAGCCGCGCCCCGAGAGCACCGCATGACCGGTCCGCTCCCGGACCGGCAGACAGGGGCCGGGCTGCCGTGCCGGCGCTACGGCAGGTAACCTCCAGCTCATGTCCCGCCATGTCGCGATCGTCACCGATTCAACGGCCTACCTGCCGCCGCGGACGATGGAGCGTCACGGCATCACAGCGGTGCCCCTGACCGTGGTCCTCGGCGACCAGGCGCTCGAAGAGGGCACCGAGATCTCGACCCGTTCCCTGGCCCAGGCGCTGCAGAAGCGGCGCCCGGTCACCACCTCCCGCCCCAGCCCCCAGGTGTTCGCGGAGACCTACCGCAGGGTCGCCGGGGCCGGGGCGAGCGGCATCGTCTCTCTGCACCTGTCCGCCGAGCTGTCAGGCACTTATGACGCGGCGGTCCTCGCGGCGCGTGAGGCACCGGTGCCGGTGCGGGTGGTGGACACCGGGATGGTCGCGATGGCCCTGGGCTTCTGCGCGCTAGCCGCGGCCGAGGCGGCGGAGGCGGGCGGCACGGTGGACGAGGCCGTGACGGCCGCCGAGAAGCGGGCCGCGGGCACCTCTGCCTACTTCTACGTCGACACGCTGGACTATCTGCGCCGCGGCGGCCGCATCGGTGCCGCACAGGCCCTGCTGGGTTCCGCCCTGGCCGTCAAGCCGTTGCTCCAGTTGGACGGCGGCCGCATCGAACTCCTCGAAAAGGTCCGTACGGCGTCCAGGGCGATCGCCCGCCTCGAGGAGATCGTCGCCGACCGGGCGGGCGGCACCGAGGTCGACATCGCCGTCCACCATCTCGCCGCCCCCGACCGGGCCTCCGCCCTCGCCGACCGGCTGCGGGGGCGGGTACCCGGCCTGACCGATCTGCATGTCAGCGAAGTCGGTGCGGTGATCGGGGCCCACACCGGGCCCGGGCTGCTGGGAGCGGTCGTCTCGCCGCGCTGACACCCGTTCCGCGGGCCGCCCTCACTCGTGCGAGTGATCAAGTTTTCCACAACTGGGCGGTAATCCCCGGGAATTGAGCAAGATCATCACGTCGTGGCGAGATGCCCGACGCTCGTCGCATGGCACTTCGATCACGCTCACGCATCGCCCACCCGACCAGCGGACCGGGCCGAGGCCCCGCCTCCGACGGCCGCATCCACCGCCGCCCCACCGCACGCAGCCGCACCCGTCACCGCGGGCCCGCACCGGCGGAGGAACTGCGCCGCCGAGCGGAACTCCTCTTCGGTGAACGGGCCGTGCAATGGGGGGAGTCGGGCAACGCCCCACCGAACGGGCAGCCGCCCGGGAGTACGACGACGATGACGGGGGCGGCGCCCGGTCTGCGGACGGGGTGCGCGGCGCCGCCCGGACCGGGTGAGGCGCGCCCGCCGTCCACCGAGCCCGGGCCGACCGGGCCGGCCGGGGCCCAACCGGCCGGTCCGGAGAGCGAATCGGAGATGATGCGCCCGCCCGTGCCGGGCCTGCGGGAACGAGCCGGGCTCGCTCTCCGGGAGCGGTTGCCGGTATGGCTCCAGCTGCGGTGCGGGATGGAGCGGCGGGGAGTGATCGCGCTCGCCATGGTGCTCGTGGTGGCCGCCGCGTTCGCCGTCCAGCACTTCTGGACCGGCCGGACGCAGACCGTGAGCGCTCCTCAAGTGGTCCGCGCGGAGACACCGTTCACCAGGAAGGGCGAGGGTACGAAGTCCGGTGGGTCCGTGAACGCCCGGTCCACGCCGGGCGGCGAGATCGTCGTGGACGTCAGCGGCAAGGTCCGCCGGCCCGGGATCAGGAGCCTGCCGGCCGGCTCCCGGGTGGCCGACGCGCTGCGGGCGGCGGGCGGGGTGCGACCGGGTGTCACCACCGAGGGGCTCAACCAGGCCCGCTTCCTGGTGGACGGCGAGCAGGTCCTGGTCGGCGCCAGCGCAGGGACGGCCCTCGCCCCGCCCGGGCCCGGCAGCGGTGCGGGCCCCGGATCGGCGGGAACGGGACCGGCGGCCCCGGTCTCCCTCAACACGGCGACCGCGGCCCAGCTCGACACCCTGCCCGGAGTGGGCCCCGTGCTGGCCCAGCACATCATCGACTACCGCACCCGGCACGGCGGCTTCCGCTCGGTGGCCGAGCTGCGCCAGGTCAACGGCATCGGCAACCGCCGCTTCTCCGACCTGCGGACCATGGTGCGGCCATGAGCGGCCCCTCGGACGTGCAGTCGCCGGTCGCTGCCGACCTGCGGCTGGTGGCCCCCGCATTAGCGGCCTGGGGGACGGCTGCCCTGGTCCTCGATGCCCCGCCGGGCCGGAGCGCCGGCATCGCGGTTGTCTGTCTGGTCGCCGGTGCCGTCCTGCTGTCGGCCAGACGGTGGGGGAGGCCGGGCCGGTCGCCCGCCCGGTTCGCCTGGGCCCGTGCCCCGATCGCCGCCGTGCTGCTGTGCGTGGCCGCGGCCGCCGCATCGGCCGGGCTGCACGGGGCGGATGTGCGGCGCGGGCCGCTGCCCGAGCTGGCCCGGCGGTCCGTGACCGTGACCGCCGAGGTCGAGCTGACCGGCGACCCCTGGCTGAGCAGGCAGCGGGTGCGGGGCGACCACGCGGCGCCCGTGGCGGTGCTCGCCAGGGCGGAAGTGCGCCGCGTGGAGGAGGGCGACGGGGCGATGGTCAGGACACGGACTCCGGTGCTGTTGGTCGTCGACGCGGACGTTCCGGCACCGCACGCACCTCCCGGCGGGGAAGCGCCCGCCGTGCCGGGCACGCACGGTGCGCGCACAGCCTGGCTCGGGCTGCTGCCCTCCACCCGGCTGCGGCTGAACGCCCGGCCGGCCCCCGCCCTGACCGGCGGTGACCGGACCGCGGCCGTGCTGCGCGTGCGGAGCGCGCCCGTGCCGGACGTCGTCGCGGGACCGAACGGCCCGCAGCGGCTGGCGGGCCGGCTCCGGGCCGGGTTGCGAGAGGCGACCGAGGGACTGCCGGCGGACGCCCGGGCGCTGCTTCCCGGACTGGTCGTCGGCGACACCTCGCGGATCACGCCCGAACTGGACGACGCCTTCAAGGAGACGGATCTGGCGCACACGCTCGCCGTCTCGGGCAGCAACCTCACGATCCTGCTCGCGCTGCTCATCGGGCCGCCCGGACTGGCCCAACGCGTCGAGCGCCGCGGACTCGCCCCGCGTCTGGGGCTCTCGCTGCGGGCCACCGCCGTGCTCGCGGGCGCGCTCACACTCGGCTTCGTGATCGTGTGCCGGCCCGACCCCAGCGTGCTGCGGGCCGCGGCCTGCGGCTCGATCGCCCTGCTCGCCCTGGCGACAGGGCGCCGCAGATCTCTGATCCCGGCGCTGGCGACGGCCGTACTCCTGCTGGTCCTGTACGACCCCTGGCTGGCCCGCAGTTACGGCTTTCTGCTCTCCGTGCTGGCCACCGGTGCGCTGCTCGTGCTGGCGCCCGGCTGGAGCGAGGCGTTGCGGCGGCGCCGGGTGCCTCCCCGGCTTGCCGAGGGACTGGCCGCGGCCGCCGCCGCGCAGGCGGTGTGCGCGCCGGTCGTGGCGGTGCTGTCGGCCCGGGTGAGCCTGGTGGCGGTGCCCTGCAACCTGCTGGCCGAGGTCGCGGTCGCTCCGGCCACGGTTCTGGGGTTCGCCGCGCTTGCCACGGCGCCCGTGGCGATGCCGGTGGCCAAGGCGCTGGCGTGGTGCGCGGGCTGGCCCGCCGGATGGATCGCGGGCGTCGCGCGGACCGGGGCAGCGCTGCCCGGCGGAGGAGTGGACTGGCCGGAGAGCTGGCCCGGGGCGCTGCTGCTCGCCGCGGTCACCGTGGCCGTCGTCCTGGCCGGGCGGCGGCTGCTGCGGCACCCCTGGTGGTGCGGTGCGCTCGGCGTGCTGCTCCTGCTGGTGGTGGTGCGGCCGGCGCCGCTGACCCGGGTGATCACGGGTTGGCCGCCGCCGGGCTGGCGGTACGCGATGTGTGACGTCGGGCAGGGCGACGCGACCGTGCTGGCGGCCGGCGAGGGAGCCGGGGTGGTCGTGGACGCCGGACCCGACCCCGCGCTCGTCGACCGCTGCCTGCGCGAGCTGGGCATCACCCGTGTCCCGCTGCTCGTCCTGACCCACTTCCACGCCGACCATGTCGCGGGACTGCCCGGCGTGCTGCGGGGCCGTTCGGTGGCGGCGATCGAGACCACGGACTTCGAGGAACCGGCGGACCAGGCCGAGTTCGTGAGAAGGGCCGCGGCCGAGCGGCACATCCCGCTCACCCGGGCCGTGGCCGGGGAGGAGCGGCGCACCGGACCGCTGGCCTGGCGGGTGCTGTGGCCACCGGCGGCTCCGGCCCCCGGGCAGCTCCCGGTACCGGAGCCGGACGGACCCAACGACGCCAGTGTCGCCCTGCTCGTCCGGTCCGGCGGGCTGCGGATGCTGCTGCTCGGGGACCTCGAACCCCCGGCCCAGCAAGCCCTGTTGCGGTCCCCGGCCGCGGCCGGGATGGCGGGAGTGGACGTCCTGAAGGTGGCCCACCACGGCTCGTCGTATCAGGACCCGGACCTGATACGGCTGGTGTCCCCGCGGCTTGCGCTCATCTCCTGCGGCGCCGACAACCCCTACGGCCACCCGGCACCGGCGACCGTCGCCGCGCTGAGGGCCGGCGGGGCGGTGGTACTGCGCACGGACCGGGACGGGGCGCTCGCGGTCGGCGGGGCGGACGGGGAGGTGCGGGTGACGAGAGACTGAGGGGCGGGTGTTCACGCAGACTGAGTGCATGAACTCAGCACGGGCAGACGCCTATCTCCGCCGCCTCGGGGCCACCCGCCCGCAGCACCCCACCACCGGGGCCCTGCGCGAGCTGCACCTGCGCCATCTGCGGACCGTCCCCTTCGAGAACCTGTCGATCCACCTCGGCGAGGAGATCGTGCTGGAGGAGAAGCGGCTGCTGGACAAGGTGGTCGAGGCGCGGCGGGGCGGCTTCTGCTACGAACTCAACGGCGCGTTCGGCGCCCTGCTCAGCGCCCTCGGCTACGAGGTCGGGCTGCTCGCGGGACGGGTCTACGGGGACGAAGGCCGGCTCGGCATCCCGTACGACCATCTCGCACTGCGGGTGCGGACTGCCGACGGCGGTGACTGGCTCGCCGACGTCGGGTTCGGGGCGCACAGCCACTATCCGCTGGCGTTCGCGGAACGCGGGGACCAGACGGACCCCGGTGGGACGTTCCGGGTGGCCGAGGCCGGTGCGGACCCCGCCGGGGTGCTCGGCGGCGGGGGCGCCTCGGCCGGGACGGCGGACCTGGACGTCCTGCGCAACGGCAAGCCGCAGTACCGGCTGGAGACGCGGCCCCGTGCGTTCGGGGACTTCGCGGCGGGGGCCTGGTGGCACAGCACCTCGCCGCACTCGCACTTCACCCGGTCCCTGGTGTGCTCACGGGTGACGGACGACGGAGGGCGGATCACCATCGGCGGGCGGACGTTGACGACGACGGCTCCCGACGGACGGAAGGAGACACGGGAACTGGGCACGGACGAGGAGGTGCTGTCGGTGTACCGGGAGCGGTTCGGGATCGGGCTGAGCAGCGTGCCGACGGTGCGGAGCCGGAACGGGAACGAATGAGAGACCGCGACGTACGGCTCGTGCTCACGAGCCGCCCTGGCCGTTCCGGCCCCGCCGGGTGCCGGGAGAATAGGGCCGTGAGCGATGTGAGACATGTGCTGGTGCTGCCCGACCGGGATGCCGCCGAGGAGGCGGCCGAGGCGCTCGGGGAACGGTTCGCCGTCGACGAGGAGCCCCAGCTCGTCCGGGACGCCCTGGCCGGTGAGGACGACGCGGAGGACGCCCAGTGGCTGGTGGTCCTGCACGACGAGAGCGGACGCCTGGACCCCGCCGAGCTGGACGCGTTCGCGGGCGAGTGGGACGGCTGGCGCGAGGAGCCGTGACCCCGACACGGACTCCGGGTGCGGTCCGGGACGGGTCAGGGTGGCGAGCAGGTTCGCTGTCAGTGCCGCGTGGGATGCTGTAGGCGATGGCCAGAAAGACTGCGAATGACGACCCTCTCGCCCCGGTGACCCTGGCCGTGGGCCAGGAGGACCTCCTGCTCGACCGTGCCGTGCAGGAGGTGGTGGCCGCCGCCAGGGCCGCCGATGCCGACACGGACGTACGGGACCTGACCCCGGACCAGTTGCAGCCCGGCACGCTCGCCGAGCTGACGAGTCCCTCGCTCTTCGCCGAGCGCAAGGTCGTGGTCGTACGCAACGCGCAGGATCTCTCGGCCGACACGGTCAAGGACGTGAAGGCGTACCTGGGGGCGCCCGCGGAGGAGATCACCCTCGTGCTGCTGCATGCGGGCGGTGCGAAGGGCAAGGGGCTGCTGGACGCCGCGCGCAAGGTGGGGGCGCGGGAGGTGGCCTGTCCGAAGATGACCAAGCCGGCGGACCGGCTGGCGTTCGTGAGAGGGGAGTTCCGCGGTTTCGGGCGGTCGGCGACGCCCGAGGCCTGCCAGGCGCTGGTCGACGCGATCGGCAGCGACCTGCGCGAGCTGGCCTCCGCGGTGGCGCAGCTCGTCGCCGACGTCGAGGGGACGATCGACGAGGCCGTCGTCGGGCGGTACTACACCGGGCGGGCCGAGGCATCCAGCTTCACGGTCGCCGACCGGGCGGTGGAGGGCCGTACGGCGGAGGCGCTGGAGGCGCTGCGATGGTCGCTGGCCACCGGAGTGGCCCCGGTGATGATCACCAGCGCGCTGGCCCAGGGAGTGCGGGCGATCGGGAAGCTGTCGTCGGCGCGCGGTGGCCGGCCCGCCGATCTGGCCCGTGAGCTGGGCATGCCGCCGTGGAAGATCGACCGTGTGCGTCAGCAGATGCGCGGCTGGACGCCGGACGGGGTGGCCGTGGCGCTGCGGGCGGTCGCCGAGGCCGACGCCGGTGTGAAGGGCGGTGGCGACGACCCCGGGTACGCCCTGGAGAAAGCGGTCGTGACGATCGCGCGGGCCGCGCGGTCCAGAGGGCGGGGCTGAGTCGCCCGGCGGGAGGGGTGATCCAGTCGCCCCGCCGTCGCCGACGAGGAGAATCGGAGCTGTCAGCCGTACATCGCCGACGTACGGAAAGGTGGCGATCGCCATGGCTGAACACCCGCACGCAACGCTCGTCCGAAAGAGTTACGACGCCTTCGCCCGCGCCGACCTGGACGCGCTGCGCGGGCTGATGACGACGGACGTCACCCATCATGTGCCCGGCAGCCACCCGTTGTCCGGTGACTTCAAGGGCCAGGACGCGGTCATCGGCATGTACAAGCGGCTCTTCCAGGAGACCGGTGGCAGCATGCGCGCCCAGTTGCGCAATGTGTTCGTCGACGGCCGGGGTCACGCCGTGGCCCTGCACCACATCACCGCGGAGCGCGCGGGCAGGCGCTATGCCGAGGACGCATGCCAGGTCTTCCGGATCGTCGGGGACAAGATCACCGACATCGACGAGTGCGTGGGGGACATCGATCTGGACAACGCGTTCTGGTCGTGACGCACGGGCCCTGGGCGGCCATGCCGAAGGCCCCGCCGCCCACCCTGGGGAAGGGAGGGCGCCGGGGCCTTCGGACCAAGCTGTCGGATCCACGCCCGCGTGGCGAACGCAGGCCGCGCGTGAATCCTGGGGTGCCGGTCGGGAGCGGATGAGAGAGGGCCCGCTCTGGGTCCTTCCGGCGGTCAGATCAAAAGGGAGTTTCAGCCCTTGAGGGACGCGACCTTGGAAGCAAGCGCCGACTTCTTGTTGGCGGCCTGGTTCTTGTGGATGACGCCCTTCGAGACGGCCTTGTCGAGCGCACGCGCGGCAGCGCGCTGCAGCTCGGTGGCCTTCTCGACGTCACCCGCGGCAGCGGCCTCGCGGGCCTTGCGGACGGCGGTCTTCAGGGAGGACTTGACGGCCTTGTTGCGCAGCCGAGCCTTCTCGTTGGTCTTGATCCGCTTGATCTGGGACTTGATGTTCGCCACGAAGGAGCCTTTTCAGGTTCGGGAGCGGGGCCGCTCGGGCCCCGTACCGGTGATCCAAAATTTTCTGTTGTGCCTCGCGCTGAGAGGGCATGAGGCACAGCCATCTACAGTACCAGTGGCCCTCCGGGCGGCCCAAAACGGTCCCCGGTCCCTCCGCGTGGGACCATGGAGACTACGTAACGATCCGACCCGAGGCATAAGGCGCCTCAAGAGACAGGACCCTGCGTGCCCGCGACCCCTAACCATGTGCCCGAGCCGAGCCGTACCGCCCCGGCTCAGATCCGCAATTTCTGCATCATCGCGCACATCGACCACGGCAAGTCCACACTCGCCGACCGGATGCTCCAGCTGACCGGTGTGGTCGAGCAGCGGCAGATGCGTGCTCAGTACCTCGACCGGATGGACATCGAGCGCGAGCGCGGCATCACGATCAAGTCCCAGGCGGTGCGTCTGCCCTGGGCCCCGACCGAGGGCCCCGACCAGGGCACGACGCACATCCTCAACATGATCGACACCCCGGGGCACGTCGACTTCACCTATGAGGTCTCGCGGTCGCTGGCCGCCTGTGAGGGGACCGTCCTCCTCGTCGACGCCGCCCAGGGCATCGAGGCGCAGACCCTCGCCAACCTCTACCTGGCGATGGAGAACGAGCTCACGATCATCCCCGTGCTGAACAAGATCGACCTGCCGGCCGCGCAGCCCGAGAAGTTCGCCGAGGAGCTGGCGAACCTGGTCGGCTGCGACCCGTCGGACGTGCTGAAGGTCTCCGCCAAGACCGGCCTCGGTGTCGACTCGCTGCTCAACAAGGTCGTCAAGGAGATCCCGGCGCCGGTCGGGGTCGCCGACGCGCCGGCCCGCGCCATGATCTTCGACTCGGTCTACGACTCCTACCGCGGTGTCGTGACCTACGTCCGTGTCATCGACGGCCAGCTCAACAAGCGCGAACGCATCAGGATGATGTCGACCGGCGCCACCCACGAGCTGCTGGAGATCGGCACCAACTCGCCCGAGATGCTCCCCGCCGACGGCCTCGGCGTGGGCGAGGTGGGCTACCTGATCACCGGTGTGAAGGACGTCCGCCAGTCCAAGGTCGGCGACACCGTCACCAGCCAGGCCAAGGGCGCCACGGAGGCCCTCGGCGGTTACAAGGACCCGAAGCCGATGGTCTTCTCGGGTCTGTATCCGCTGGACGGCTCCGACTACCCCGAGCTGCGCGAGGCTCTGGACAAGCTGCAGCTCAACGACGCCGCGCTCGTCTACGAGCCGGAGACCTCCGCCGCCCTCGGCTTCGGCTTCCGCGTCGGCTTCCTCGGACTGCTGCACCTGGACGTGATCCGGGAGCGGCTGGAGCGCGAGTTCGGCCTCGACCTGATCGCCACCGCGCCCAACGTGGTCTACCGGGTGGTCATGGAGGACGGCACCGAGCATGTCGTCACCAACCCGAGCGAGTTCCCCGAGGGCAAGATCGACGAGGTGTACGAGCCGGTCGTGCGCGCCACCGTCCTGGCGCCGACCGAGTTCATCGGCTCGATCATGGAGCTGTGCCAGACCCGGCGCGGCACCCTGCTCGGCATGGACTACCTCTCCGAGGACCGGGTCGAGATCCGCTACACCCTCCCGCTCGCGGAGATCGTCTTCGACTTCTTCGACCAGCTGAAGTCCAAGACCCGCGGTTACGCGTCCCTCGACTACGAGCCCACCGGCGAGCAGACCTCCAGCCTGGTCAAGGTCGACATCCTGCTGCACGGCGACAAGGTGGACGCCTTCTCGGCGATCACCCACAAGGACGCCGCGTACGCGTACGGGGTGCGGCTCGTCGCCAAGCTGCGCGAGCTCATCCCGCGGCAGGCCTTCGAGGTGCCGATCCAGGCGGCCATCGGCTCCCGGGTCATCGCCCGCGAGACCATCCGCGCCATCCGCAAGGACGTCCTCGCCAAGTGCTACGGCGGTGACATCTCCCGTAAGCGGAAGCTGCTGGAGAAGCAGAAGGAAGGCAAGAAGCGGATGAAGATGGTGGGTTCCGTGGAGGTTCCGCAGGAAGCCTTCATCGCGGTCCTCTCCAGTGATGACAGCGCGGGGTCGGCCAAGGGCAAGAAGTAGTCAGCGGCCGAACGGGTTGCGTCCGCAAACCGGGCACACGGGGGCTCGTCGTACGAAAGTGCGGCGAGCCCCTACGCGTGCGTAGCGTCGCTCTGCGTGGAAAGTGACAGGCCGATGCCCCTTACGCAGCGGCCGGTCGCGCCTTACTCTGATCCCTGCTCGATAGTTACTCGCGAGTTAAACAACAAGTCCGAACCTCACCCGTGAGTTAACCCAGCCGCACTTGAGCCAGCCGCACCGTCGCGGGCCCCGGAGGATGTCGTGAGCGACACACAGACCCTGATCGAGAACCGTTCGCCGTCCGTGGCGGCCCTCTTCCTGGAGCGCGTGGCGGCCACACCGGACGCCGAGGCCTACCGCCACCCCGTCCCGCCTGCCTCCGGCCAGGGCCCCGACGACTGGAAGTCGCTGAGCTGGGGCGAGGCCGCGCAGCGGGTGTACGCGATCGCGGCCGGGCTCATCGAACTGGGCCTGCAGCCGGAGCAGCGGGTGGCGCTCGCCTCCTCGACCCGCGTCGAGTGGATCCTCGCCGACCTCGGCATCATGTGTGCGGGCGGCGCCACCACGACCGTCTACCCGCAGACCAACGCCGACGAGTCGGCGTTCATCCTTTCCGACTCCGAGAGCCGGGTCCTGATCGCCGAGGACGCGGACCAGGTCGCCAAGGCCGTGGAGAAGCGTCCTGAGCTGCCCGCACTGACCAAGGTCGTCGTCATCGACCCGGCCGGTGTCGAGAGCGGCGACTGGGTGATCACCCTCGCCGAACTGGAGCAGCGCGGCGCCGCCTACCTGGAGCAGCACCCGGAGCTGATCAAGGAGCGGGTCGGCGCGATCACCAGGGACCAGCTGGCCACCCTCATCTACACCTCCGGCACCACCGGCCGCCCCAAGGGCGTGCGACTGCCGCACGACAACTGGGCGTACATGGCGAAGGCCATCGCCGCGACCGGCCTGGTCACCATGGACGACGTGCAGTACCTCTGGCTGCCGCTCGCCCACGTCTTCGGCAAGGTCCTCACCTCCGGCCAGATCGAGGTCGGCCACGTCACCGCCGTCGACGGCCGCGTCGACAAGATCATCGAAAACCTTCCGGTGGTGCAGCCGACGTACATGGCGGCCGTGCCGCGCATCTTCGAGAAGGTCTACAACGGCGTCGCGGCCAAGGCCCGCGAGGGCGGCGGGGCGAAGTACAAGATCTTCCAGTGGGCCGCCGAGGTCGCCCGCGAGTACGCCAAGGCCAGCCAGGACAACTTCCGCCGCACCGGCACCGCCGCCGTGCCGTTCGGCCTGGCCGCCAAGCACAAGGTCGCCGACGCCCTCGTCTACTCCAAGCTTCGTGAGGCCTTCGGCGGCCGGCTGCGCGCCTGCGTCTCGGGCGCCTCCGCCCTCTCTCCCGAGATCGGCTACTTCTTCGCCGGCGCCGGCATCCACATCCTGGAGGGCTACGGCCTCACCGAGACCTCCGCCGCCTCCTTCGTGAACCCCGGCGAGGCCTACCGCACCGGAACCGTCGGCAAGCCGCTGCCCGGCACCGAGGTCCGCATCGCGGACGACGGCGAGATCCTGCTGCGCGGCCCTGGTGTCATGCAGGGCTACCACCAGCAGCCCGAGAAGACCGCCGAGGTGCTGGAGTCCGACGGCTGGTTCCACACCGGCGACATCGGTGAGCTGTCGCCCGACGGCTACCTGCGCATCACGGACCGCAAGAAGGACCTCATCAAGACCTCCGGCGGCAAGTACGTCGCACCCGCCGAGGTCGAGGGCCAGTTCAAGGCGGTGTGCCCCTACGTCTCCAACATCCTGGTGCACGGCGCCGACCGGAACTACTGCACCGCCCTCATCGCCCTGGACGAGATCGCCATCGCCCAGTGGGCCAAGGAGAACGGCCTGGAAGGCAGGTCGTACGCCGAGATCGTGGCCGCGCCGCAGACGGTCGACATGGTCGATGGCTACGTCAAGCAGCTCAACGAGGGCCTGCAGCGCTGGCAGACCATCAAGAAGTTCCGGCTGCTGCCGCGCGACCTGGACGTGGAGCACGGCGAGATCACGCCGAGCCTGAAGCTGAAGCGGCCTGTCGTCGAGCGGGAGTACAAGAACCTGATCGACGACATGTACGCGGGGACGCGGGAGGCATAGCGCGCCTTCCCAGGGGGTGGTGGGGCGGCGGGACCGTCGGCGGCCGCGGTTCGTGCGTGGCCGATCGCGGCCGCGCGGCGGAGCTGCATATGCCGCGGAGCTGCATATATCGACGCGACCCCGCCCCCCTGGGCAGCTTGCGCTCGGCCCCGCTCGAAACTGTCCGTCTTTGAGCACTCAAGTAGCACACTTCTCATACGTTGCTGCCCGCTTCGGTAACTCAACGCTAACGGCTGCGCTCGGTCTGTCACCCTGGCCGCATGGACATGGCGGCCATACCGACGCAGCGGGAGACGGAGCCCCGGGCCTGTGACGCGCCCGCGCACGACGGCGCGGGCCCGCGCGCACGGGGGCGGGCCACCCTGCCCGGCAGCCCCCTCGCGCCCGGTTCCGCCCGCGTGCTGTTGCGCGCCGCGTTCGCCGAGTGGGCCGACCAGGGACTCACCGGGTCCGAGGGATCCACGCGGCTGGCCGACGACGCCATGGCCGTCGTCAGCGAACTGGTCACCAACGCCGTCGTACACGCGGGCACCGAGGTGGAGATCGACTGGCGCCTGGAGCGGACGGGCGCGTTCGTCGTGGAGGTGTGCGACCACCATCCCGCGCGTGCCCCGCGCGATCCCGCGGGCGGCGAGGCACCGTACGACATTCCCGACCACGGGCGCGGCCTGCGTATGGTCGCCACCCTCGCCGAGTCCTGGGGCGTCACCTACCGCGCCGGCACCAAGACGGTGTGGGCGCGGCTGCCCGCCGGCGGCAAGGAGGACCCGGACGGGCCCGCCCCGGACCACACCCTGGAGGCCGCAGAGGCCCTCGCCCCGCATCCACCGCGCCCCGGGGCAGACCGGGACTGGCTCGGCCGGGGCGCGCTGTCCTTCCTCGCCGAGGCCTCCGACCTGCTCGCCGGACAACTGGACGAGACCCTGGTCACGGCCCTCACCGGCCAGCTGATCGTGCCCCGGCTCGCCGACTGGTGCGCGGTGTGGCTGGAGGACGAGGCGACCCTGCGCGGCGGCGACGGCGGCGCGCCCGCGCGCGTCTGGCACACCACCGAGAGCCGCATCGAGGAGCTGTCCCGCGCGCTGGAGAAGGACCCGCCGTGCCCGCGGGACGGGATGGGGGTCCCCCCGTTCGAGCGAAGTCGGGAGTGGGGGAGGTCCGGCCCGGAACCGTACCCCTGGCCCGGCGACGCGCTCGGTCCGCAGGGCGCCCACGGCACGTCGCTGGCGTACCGGCTGATCGCGGGCGGCCGGCCGCTCGGCACGCTGGTCATCGGACGCTGCGGGCTGGAGGGCTTCCCCGACGAGGTCACCGGTCTCGTCGAGGACCTCGGCCGCCGCGTGGCCCTCGCCATCGGCGCGGCCCGCCAGTACGCCCGGCAGGTCACCATCAGCGCGGTCCTGCAGCGCGGCCTGCTGCCCGGCGCGGTCGCCGAGATCCCCGGGGTGAGCAGCGCGCTCGTCTACGAGCCCTGCGACAAGGGCGGCCCGAGCGGCGACTTCTACGACCTGTTCCCGGCGGGCGACGGCCGCTGGTGCTTCGCCGTCGGCGATGTGCAGGGCAAGGGCCCCGAGGCGGCGGTCGTGATCGGACTCGCCCGCCCCTGGCTGCGCCTGCTCGCCCGCGAGGGCTACCGGGTCGCCGACGTCCTCGACCGTCTCAACCAGCTCCTCCTGGACGACGCCACCGAGGCCGCCGACGCGGCCGCCCGCGCGCTGGTCGCCGTCGGCGGCCGGCCCGTGGTCGCCGGGGAGGGCCCGCAGACCCGCTTCCTGTCCCTCCTGTACGGCGAGCTGACCCCGCACGACGGCGGTGTCCGCTGCACCCTCGCCTCCGCCGGGCACCCCCTGCCGCTGCTGCTGCGCCCCGACGGCGAGGTGCGCACCGCCGCCCGGCCGCAGACCCTGCTCGGCGTCGTGGAGGACGAGACCTACACCAGCGAGACCGTCGAGCTGGGGCCGGGCGACAGCCTGTTGTGCGTCACCGACGGTGTGACCGAGCGCCGCTCCGGCACCCGCCAGTTCGACGACGGCGACGGGCTCGCACAGGCCCTGTCCGGCTGTGCGGGCCTGAGCGCCGAGCTGATCGCGGAAAGGATCCGGCGCCTGGTGCACGACTTCGGCGGCGGTCTCCCGGAGGACGACCTGGCCCTGCTGGTGCTCCAGGCGGGGTGAGCGTCGCCGTACGGGACAATGGGAGACATGCCTTCCGCACTCCCCGACGGCGAGCCCGTCCCCGCCGACGGCGCGCTGCCCGCCTCCGCGCTCGCCGGAGCCGCCGGCCGCCCCCTCGGGTTCTATCTGCACGTCCCGTACTGCGCGACCCGCTGCGGCTACTGCGACTTCAACACGTACACCGCGACCGAGCTGCGCGGCACCGGCGGAGTGCTCGCCTCCAGGGACAACTACGCGGACACCCTGACCGACGAGATCCGCCTGGCCCGCAAGGTGCTCGGCGACGACCCGCGCGAGGTCCGTACGGTCTTCGTCGGCGGCGGTACGCCGACGCTGCTGGCCGCCGAGGACCTGGTACGGATGCTGGGCGCGATCCGCGACGAGTTCGGTCTCGCGCCGGACGCGGAGATCACGACGGAGGCGAACCCGGAGTCCGTCGACCCGGCCTACCTCGCCACGCTGCGGGAGGGCGGCTTCAACCGGATCTCCTTCGGCATGCAGAGCGCGAAGCAGCACGTGCTGCGCGTGCTCGACCGCACGCACACTCCGGGACGTCCCGAGGCATGCGTGGCGGAGGCGCGGGCGGCCGGCTTCGAGCACGTCAATCTCGACCTGATCTACGGCACCCCCGGGGAGTCCGACGACGACTGGCGGGCTTCCCTGGAGGCGGCGCTCGGTGCGGGGCCGGACCACGTCAGCGCCTACGCGCTGATCGTCGAGGAGGGCACCCAGCTCGCGCGTCGCATCCGCCGGGGCGAGGTCCCGATGACCGACGACGACGTCCACGCCGACCGGTACCTGATCGCCGAGGAGGCCCTGTCGGCGGCGGGCTTCGACTGGTACGAGGTCTCCAACTGGGCCACCTCCGAGTCCGGGCGCTGCCTGCACAACGAGCTGTACTGGCGGGGCGCGGACTGGTGGGGCGCGGGGCCGGGTGCGCACTCGCACGTGGGCGGCGTGCGGTGGTGGAACGTCAAGCATCCGGGGGCGTACGCGGCGGCGCTGGCTTCGGGGCGGTCGCCGGGGGCCGGGCGGGAGGTCCTGTCGGAGGAGGACCGGCGGGTGGAGCGGATCCTGCTGGAACTGAGGCTGCGGGAGGGCGTTCCGTTGGCGCTGCTGAAGGAGGAGGGGCTTGCGTCGTCCCGGCGGGCGCTGGCGGACGAGCTGCTGGAGTCCGGTCCCTACGCGCAGGGGCGGGCGGTGCTGACGCTGCGGGGGCGGCTGCTGGCGGACGCGGTGGTGCGGGACTTGGTGGACTGATCACTCCGGTGAGTGAATCGGTGCGGAACGCCGGTTCGGTCCCTAACCTGGTTCGTAGGCTGCCGCCGTAATTGCATGGTGGCGGAAACCGGAGGGCTGCGGAGATGACCGCTGTGGACGACCGACCGATGACCACCGGCATCGTGAAGATCTTTGAGAACCTTGAGGTTCCCGACGGCTTCAAAGTCGAGCTCCTCCGGGGGGTAATTGTGATGATGGCGGGGCCAGACGTGGCCCATAACGACATCGTGGAAGCTGTCCAGGACCAGATCCCTCGGCGACAGTGGCGGCGACTTCAGACCCAGGACATCGCCATCCTCGAAGAGACCAGCGAGCCGCAGCCCGACCTCGTGGTGGTCGAGCGTGGCGCTGGACCCGGTCAAGGGAGGTTGATGCCGTCTGAGGTCATCACCTTGCTCGTGGAGGTTGTCTCCAAGACAAGCGTGGACCGGGACTACGGGGTCAAGCGTTCGATCTACGCAGCGGCAAAGATCCCCGCTTACTTCATCATCGACCCCGTCATGGGCCAGTGCGTACTGCTCACCGAACCGACGGGTCACGGAGAGGATGCGGATTACCGGTGCCAGCGGGTCACCAAGTTCGGCGACCTCACGCCATTGGAGCCCCTTGGTATCGAACTGGACACCAGCGAGTTCGCCACGTACGAGAAGGTCAGGCCCCACCGCTGGCCGTAACGAAGTCGATCAGCTCCTCCACCCGCCCCAGCAACTCCGGCTCCAGGTCCTTGTAGGACCGCACGCACGACAGAATCCCCTGCCAAGCGGCCCCCGTGTTCTCCGGCCAGCCCAGCGCCCGGCACACCCCCGTCTTCCAGTCCTGGCCGCGCGGCACCCGGGGCCAGCCGGGGATCCCCAGGGACGACGGCTTCACCGCCTCCCAGATGTCGATGTACGGGTGGCCGACGACCAACGCGTGCTCACTGGTCACGGACTCCGCGATCCGCCACTCCTTCGTGCCCGGCACCAAGTGATCCACGAGCACACCCAGGCGCGCGTCCGGCCCCGGCCCGAACCCGGCCACGATCGACGGCAGGTCGTCCACGCCCTCCAGGTACTCCACGACCACGCCCTCGATGCGCAGGTCGTCGCCCCACACCTTCTCGACCAGCTCGGCGTCGTGCCGGCCCTCGACGTAGATACGGCCGGCCCGGGCCACACGCGCGCGTGCGCCGGGCACGGCCACCGAACCGGATGCCGTCCGGGTGGGCCGCACCGGACCCGAGGAGGCCTTCACCAGGGTGACCGCCCTGCCCTCCAGCAGGAAGCCGCGCGGCTCCAGCGGGAACACCCGGTGCTTGCCGAACCGGTCCTCCAGCGTCACCGTGCCCGCCTCGCAGCGGATCACCGCCCCGCAGAACCCGGTACCGGGCTCCTCCACCACCAGCCCCGGCTCGGCCGGTACCTCGGGCACGGGCCTGGGCTTCTTCCACGGCGGGGTCAGGTCGGGGGTGTACGTACGAGAGCGCGGGCCCGAAGGGCCCTCGTCGGAAGGGCGGTGGCGGGAGACGGGTGGGCGCATTCGGATGACGATAGGAGAACCGCGGGACCCGCACTCACGACACGCCGAAACGTGCTGCCAGCTCGTCGCGTTGCCGTCGTACGAACGCGGCGTCCACCACCGCTCCGTGACCGGGCACGTACAGTGCGTCCTCGCCGCCCAGGGCGAGCAACCGGCCGAGCGCGTCCGGCCATCGCGACGGTACGGCGTCCGGGCCCGCCTGGGGCTCGCCGGACTCCTCGACCAGGTCGCCGCAGAAGACCACCTCCGGCCCGCCGGAGGCCGAGCCGGGGACGAGGACCGCGAGATCGTGCGCCGTGTGGCCGGGGCCCACGTTGGCCAGCAACGCCTGGCGGCCGTCGCCGAGGTCCAGCGTCCACTCGCCCGAGACCGGATGCCGGGGCGGGACCAGGGCGTCCACCGCCTCGTCCGCGTCCGACTCCGGCAGGCCGTTCCTGATCGCGTCCAGGCGCAGGTCCTCGCGTTCGTGCGCGAAGACCGCGTCGATGCCCACCGCCGCGTACACCTCGGCCCCGGCGAAGGCGGCCGCGCCGAAGACGTGGTCGAAGTGGGGGTGGGTGAGCGCGAGATGGGTCACACGGTGCCCCGCCAGCTGCTGTGCCCGCGTCCGCACCCGCTCGCCCTCGGCCAGACTCGACCCGGCGTCCACCACCAGCGCCGTGCCCGCGCCGACGACCAGGCCCGCGGTGCAGTCCCAGCCGGGCAGCCGGCACCGCCCGACCCCGGGCGCCAGCCGCTCCCACCCCAGCTCTTCCCAAGTCACCGTCATACCGCGACGCTAGCGGTACAACCTTCCCCCGCTCCCGGCTTCGCTCGGGCGGGGGGGACCCATCGGCAGGACCGACCTTGCCCAGTGAGTACCCCACGGCCGTACACTGGGCCGGGGATCGCTGGCACTCGGAGACGCAGAGTGCCAGGTGGGTGACGCGAAGGGCCGAGGGGAAGACATGCGGGAGGTGCGCGCGGATGCTGAGTGAACGCAGGCTTCAGGTGCTGCGCGCCATCGTCCAGGACTACGTGGGCACCGAGGAGCCGGTGGGATCGAAAGCGCTCACCGAGCGGCACAACCTCGGCGTCTCCCCGGCGACCGTGCGCAACGACATGGCTGCCCTGGAGGACGAGGGGTTCATCGCCCAGCCGCACACCAGTGCCGGGCGCATCCCCACGGACAAGGGCTACCGGCTGTTCGTGGACAAGCTCGCGGGCGTCAAGCCGATGACGCCGCCCGAGCGCCGGGCCATCCAGAACTTCCTGGAAGGCGCCGTCGATCTCGACGACGTCGTGGCCCGCACGGTACGGCTGCTCGCGCAGCTGACCCGGCAGGTCGCCGTCGTGCAGTACCCGTCCCTGACCCGCTCGACCGTGCGGCACGTGGAGCTGCTCTCCCTCGCGCCCGCGCGTGTGATGCTCGTGCTGATCACGGACACGGGCCGGGTGGAGCAGCGGATGGTCGACTGCCCGGCGCCCTTCGGGGAGGCGTCCCTGGCGGACTTCAGGGCCCGGCTGAACAGCCGGGTCGCGGGCCGCCGGTTCACCGACGTGCCGAGTCTGGTCGAGGACCTGCCCGATGCCTTCGAGCTCGAGGACCGCGGTACGGTCTCCACGGTGCTCTCCACACTGCTGGAGACACTGGTCGAGGAGAACGAGGAGCGGCTGATGATCGGCGGTACCGCCAATCTCACCCGCTTCGGACATGATTTTCCCCTCATGATCCGGCCTGTCCTGGAGGCCCTCGAGGAGCAGGTCGTGCTCCTCAAGCTCCTGGGCGAGGCGAAGGATCCGGGCATGACCGTGCGCATCGGGCACGAGAACGCCCATGAGGGACTCAACTCCACCTCCGTCGTGTCGGTCGGCTACGGTTCGGGCGGCGAGGCGGTTGCCAAGCTCGGCGTGGTCGGACCGACCCGCATGGACTATCCGGGAACGATGGGAGCGGTACGCGCAGTGGCACGGTACGTCGGACAGATCCTGGCGGAGTCGTAAGTGGCCACGGACTACTACGCCGTTCTCGGCGTGCGCCGCGACGCGTCGCAGGATGAGATCAAGAAGGCGTTCCGTCGGCTCGCGCGCGAGCTGCACCCGGACGTCAATCCCGACCCGAAGACCCAGGAGCGGTTCAAGGAGATCAACGCCGCTTACGAGGTTTTGTCGGACCCGCAGAAGAAGCAGGTCTACGACCTCGGCGGCGACCCGCTCTCCCAGGCCGGCGGTGCCGGTGCGGGCGGCTTCGGGGCCGGTGGCTTCGGCAACTTCTCCGACATCATGGACGCGTTCTTCGGTACGGCGTCGCAGCGCGGCCCGCGCTCGCGCACCCGGCGCGGCCAGGACGCGATGATCCGGATCGAGGTCGAGCTGGACGAGGCGGCCTTCGGGACGACCAAGGACATCCAGGTCGACACCGCGGTCGTCTGCAACACCTGCAACGGTGAGGGCGCGGCTCCCGGCACGTCCGCCCAGACGTGTGACATGTGCCGTGGCCGCGGTGAGGTCTCCCAGGTGACCCGGTCCTTCCTGGGCCAGGTCATGACCTCCCGCCCCTGCCCCCAGTGCCAGGGCTTCGGCACGGTCGTGCCGACCCCGTGCCCGGAGTGCGCGGGCGACGGCCGGGTCCGCTCCCGGCGCACCCTCACCGTCAAGATCCCGGCCGGTGTCGACAACGGCACCCGGATCCAGCTCGCCGGCGAGGGCGAGGTCGGCCCCGGCGGCGGTCCGGCCGGTGACCTGTACGTCGAGATCCACGAGCTGCCGCACCAGACCTTCCAGCGGCGCGGCGACGACCTGCACTGCACGGTCACGATCCCGATGACGGCGGCGGCCCTCGGCACCAAGGTGCCGCTGGAGACCCTGGACGGCATGGAGGAGGTCGACATCCGGCCCGGCACCCAGTCCGGCCAGTCGATCCCGCTGCACAACCGGGGCGTCACGCATCTGCGCGGCGGCGGCCGGGGCGATCTGATCGTCCACGTCGAGGTCATGACCCCGAGCAAGCTGGACCCCGAGCAGGAGCGAGTGCTGCGCGAGCTGGCGAAGCTGCGGGGCGAGGAACGGCCGCAGGGACAGTTCCAGCCCGGGCAGCAGGGGCTGTTCTCACGGTTGAAGGACGCGTTCAACGGGCGCTGAGGCTCTCGGAGGGGGTGCCTCGGCACCCCCTTATGCCCGCGGCCTATGCCACGGGAAGCCCGGATTCGGACTTGTTCAAAGGACGTGACAACATGCCGTCATGTCCTCCGCACTGACCGATCTCTTCCCCCAGCCGATCGTGCAGGCCCCCATGGCGGGCGGTGTCTCCGTCCCGCAGCTCGCCGCCGCCGTGTCCGAGGCGGGCGGTCTCGGGTTCCTCGCCGCCGGATACAAGACCGCCGACGGCATGTACCAGGAGATCAAGCAGCTGCGGGGGCTCACGAGCCGGCCCTTCGGCGTGAACCTCTTCATGCCCCAGCCGGAATACCCCGGTGCGAACACCGGCCCCACCGGAGCGGCCAATGCCGTGCCCCCGTCGGGCGCCGTCGAGGTCTACGCCCATCAGCTGGCCGGTGAGGCCGCCTGGTACGAGACCGAACTGGGCGACCCCGACAGCGGCCGGGACGACGGCTACGACGCAAAGCTCGCCGTCCTCCTCGACAACCCGGTGCCGGTGGTCTCCTTCCACTTCGGCGTCCCGGGCCGGGAGGTCCTGGACTCCCTGCGCCGGGCCGGGACCTTCACCCTGGTCACCGTCACCACCGCCGAGGAGGCCCTCGCGGTCGAGCGGGCCGGGGCGGACGCGGTGATCGCGCAGGGCGTGGAGGCCGGCGGTCACCAGGGCACCCACCGGGACATCCCGGAGAACGACGGCTCCGGCATCGGCCTGCTGTCGCTGGTCGCGCAGATCCGGGAGGCCGTGAGCATCCCGGTCGTCGCGGCCGGCGGCATCATGCGCGGCAGCCAGATCGCCGCCGTCCTCGCGGCGGGCGCGAGCGCGGCCCAGCTGGGCACGGCGTTCCTCGCCACCCCCGAGTCAGGCGCCCACGCCCTGCACAAGCAGGCGCTGACCAACCCCCTGTACGCACGCACCGAGTTGACCCGCGCCTTCTCCGGCCGCCCGGCGCGCGGACTGGTCAATCGCTTCCTGCGCGAGCACGGCCCCTACGCCCCCGCCGCCTACCCCGAGATCCACCACCTGACCTCGCCGCTGCGCAAGGCCGCCGCCAAGGCCGGTGACGCGCAGGGCATGGCGCTGTGGGCGGGCCAGGGACACCGGATGGCCCGGGAGCTGCCGGCCGGGGAGCTGGTGGGGGTGCTGGCGGCCGAACTCGCCGCCGCTCGGACAGCGTTGTCGGCCGGAGGTGACGGGCGATGACCGCCCCGGTCTTCGTGGTGGACCGACTCGAAGGCGTCGGGCCGGAGTTCGTGCTCGACGGGCCCGAAGGACGGCACGCCGTCTCCGTGAAGCGGCTGCGGCCGGGCGAGGACGTCGTCCTCACCGACGGGCGCGGCCGCTGGGCCGAGGGTGTCGTCAAGGCGGCCGAGGGCAAGGACCGCCTGGTGGTCATGGACCTGGAGTCCGTCCACGAGGAACCCGAGGAGTCCCCCCGTATCACCGTCGTCCAGGCCCTCCCGAAGGGCGACCGGGGCGAGCTGGCCGTCGAGACGATGACCGAGGTCGGCGTCGACGCCATCGTGCCCTGGCAGGCGTCCCGGTGCATCACACAGTGGAAGGGCGACCGCGGTCAGAAGGCGCTCGGCAAGTGGCGGGCCACCGCCCGGGAAGCCGGCAAGCAGTCCCGCCGGATCCGCTTCCCCGAGGTCGCGGACGCGGCGACGGCCAAGCAGGTTGCCTCACTTCTGGCCAAGGCGGACTTCGCGGCCGTACTCCACGAGAGCGGCGACGAGCGGCTCGCCACCGCCGAACTCCCCACCGAGGGCGAGATCGTGCTCGTCGTCGGCCCCGAGGGCGGCGTCTCGCCCGAAGAGCTGGCCCTCTTCGCTCAGGCGGGCGCACACCCTTATGTGCTCGGCCCCACCGTGCTGCGCACCTCCACCGCCGGCACCGCCGCCGCGGCACTCCTCCTGGGCCGCACCGGCCGCTGGTCCTGACACCTGGGGAACACGATGGAACTCGCCCAGATACGGCTCCTGGTCACCGACTTCGCCGCCTGCTACCGCTTCTACGCCGAGGTCCTCGGCCTCAAGCCGCAGTCGGGCGCGACCGAGGGCCCGTACGAGAAGTTCAGCCCGCACGCCGGCTCCGCCGGGATCGCGCTGCAGGACCGCGCCATGATGGCCGAGATCCTGGACGAGCTGGGCGACACGGCGACGGGCCACCGGTCCCTGGTCGTCCTGCGCGTCGACGACCTCGACGCCTACTGCGAGCAGATCACCGCCCGCGGCGCCACCCTCGTCCACGGCCCGGCTCCCATGACCGACCGCATGCGCGCGGCCCACCTCAGGGACCCGGAGGGCAATCTGGTGGAACTCCAGGAGTGGCTGCTGCTGCGCGGCTGACGGCGACGGAGGGCAGCAGCTCCCACCCGTCCAGCTCGCCGGCCGCCCACCCGCGGCTCCGCACCTCGTCCACGAAGGCCCGTACGACACCGGGTTCGTGCAGATTGACCGAGTGCCCGCGTCCATCGGCGACCAGCCCGGAATGGCTGTAGCCCATGCCACCGCCGGCGACCCGCCCCGCCCCGTTCCGGAACACGATCAGGGTGGCGGCCCCGTCCCGGTACAGGGCCAGCACCTCCCGGCAGGGCGCACCGACCGTGTGCCGGTGCCGGACGGTCCACCGGTGGACGGTCCCCTCCACCACAAGGCGCCTGAGCCTGCGTTCACTGCGCATCCGGCCAGGCTAGGCGGCCGGGCAGCGCCCCGCCTCGGGTTTTCCGCGGGAATCGGCTGGACGTCCGCACGGCGCACGGCGAAGGAGCGGTGCGCTGTGCCCGGGTCCCACAGCTCCACCCACTCGCCGGCGGCTCCGAAGGACAGCACCGGGTGGCCTCTGACCACCGGGTCGTTGTCGACGGGGACCGGGCGCGCGACAGGGCGTACACGGACGAGCGTCCCGTGCAGGCCGAAGTGGGCCCGTGTGTCATCCGATGGTGACGTCTCCGAACTGACGAGTGGCCATATGCGGCCTTCCGCCGTGCGCGGGCCGGTGGCACGCTGCCCTCCATGGGGGTATTGAGGCGGATTCGGCGTCGGCCGCGACCCGTGCGCGTGCTGGCCGTGGCAGGACTCGCGGTGGCGAGCGTGGGTGCGGTGACGGCGTGCCGGCCGGGGGATCTCAGCTCGGCCTCGGCGGCGTACACCACCGACCAGACCGCGACCGCGAAGCTGAAGCGGCAGCATGTGGACGTCAGTTGGCTCTCCTGCACCGGGAACTACGGCAAGGGCGGCTACACGCCCGGGAAGCCCCCCTCGCCGACCGAGTCCACCGTCGTCTCCGTCGACTGTCAGGGGCAGACCACGGACGGGCGGAAGATCACCGTCACCGGGAAGGTGACCAAGGCGGTCGACGGCGCCTGTGTCCGCGGGGATCTGACGGCGAGGGTCGGCGGCAGGCAGGTGTTCCACGTCAGCGGGCTCGGCGACTGCGACGCCACGAAGGGGCCGACCTACAAGCCGCCCGTCACCTACCGGCCCCCCGGCGGGCAGCCGACCGTCACCGTGACCGTGACGCGGACGTTGTGGTGCAAGGCTGATCCGACCTGCTGGCCCGTGCAGGGCAAGTGATCCGAACCAGGGGCGCTGGCGCCGGACGCTGCGTAGAGTGACGGGGTGACTCAGGGCGCTTCGACGGGATCCTCCGGCTACCTCCGATTCCCCCATCTCCACGGCGACTTGGTGGCCTTCGCCGCCGAGGACGACGTATGGCTGGCGCCCCTGGAGGGCGGGCGGGCCTGGCGGGTTAGCGCCGACAACGTGCCGGTGAACCATCCCCGTATCTCGCCCGACGGCACGACCGTCGCCTGGACCTCCACCCGCGACGGCGCCCCCGAGGTGCACATCGCCCCGGTCGACGGCGGTCGGTCCAAGCGGCTGACGTACTGGGGCAGCTGGAAGACCCAGGTGCGCGGCTGGACCCCGGACGGCGAGGTCCTCGCGGTCAGCACCCAGGGCCAGGCGAGCCTGCGCCGCACCTGGGCGCGTGCCGTCCCACTGGACGGCGGACCGGCCACGACCCTGCCGTACGGGCCGGTCGGCGACATCGCGTACGGCCCCCGAACCGCGCTGCTGTCCGCCCCGATGGGCCGTGAGGCCGCCTGGTGGAAGCGCTACCGGGGCGGCACGGCGGGCAAGTTGTGGATCGGCGGGGACGGCAGCGACACGGACGTCGGCGCCGGGGAACGCGCCGGGGAGTTCGTCCGGCTGCACGAGGAGCTGGACGGCAACCTCGAGTACCCGCTGTGGGTGGGGGACCGGATCGCGTTCCTGTCCGACCACGAGGGCACCGGCGCCCTCTACTCCTCGCTCGCCGACGGGACGGAGCTGCGGCGCCACACACCCCTTGGGGGCATCTCCCGCTCGGGCGAGGCCGAGAGTGGGGGAGGCTTCTACGCCCGGCACGCCGCCACCGACGGTCACCGGGTCGTGTACTCGAGCGCGGGTGAACTCTGGCTGCTCGACGACCTCGACGCCGCCGAACCGCGCCGGCTGGACATCCGGCTCGGCGGCCCGCGTGTGGACCTGCAGCCGTTCCCGGTCAACGCCTCCCGCTGGTTCGGCTCGGCCGCCCCCGACCACACCGCGCGCGGCAGCGCGGTCGCCGTGCGCGGCGCCGTCCACTGGGTCACCCACCGCTCCGGCCCGGCCCGCGCACTCGCCGCACAGCCCGGCGTACGGGCCCGGCTGCCGCGCACCTTCCGCACGGAGGGCGAGGAGTGGGTGGTGTGGGTGACGGACGCCGAGGGGGAGGACGCCCTGGAGTTCGCGCCCGCCACCGGCATCACCCTCGGTACGACCCCGCGCCGGCTCGCCGTCGGACAGCTCGGCCGCGTCCTGGAGCTCGCCATGGCTCCCGACGGCAGCAGGGCCGCCGTCGCCTCGCACGACGGCCGGCTGCTGCTGGTCGAGCGCGAGAGCGGCGAGGTCCGCGAGGTGGACCGCAGCGAGCACGGTGACGTTTCCGACCTCGCCTTCTCGCCGGACTCCGGCTGGCTGGCCTGGTCGCACCCCGGGCCGCGGCCGCTCGCCCAGCTCCGCATCGCCAACACCACCGACCTGTCGGTCACCGAGGCCACCCCGCTGCGCTTCCAGGACTACGCGCCCGCCTTCACCCTGGACGGCAGGCACCTCGCGTTCCTCTCCAGCCGCTCCTTCGACCCGGTCTACGACGAGCACGTCTTCGACCTGGCCTTCGTGGAGGGCGTCCGCCCGCACCTGATCACCCTCGCCGCGACCACCCCATCCCCGTTCGGGCCGCAGCGGCACGGCCGGCCCTTCGGGACCCCCGACAAGGAGGAGACGCCCGACAGCGAGGGCACCCCGGCGACCCGGATCGACCTCGACGGCCTCGCCGACCGCATCGTGCCCTTCCCGGTCGAGGCCGCCCGCTACTCCAATCTGCGCGCCGCCAAGGACGGGGTTCTGTGGCTGCGCCACCCGGTGCGCGGGGTCCTCGGCGCCACCCGCGCCACGCCCGACGCCCCCGACCCGAAGACCGAGCTGGAGCGGTACGACCTCGCCCAGCAGCGCCTGGAGCACCTCGCCGCCGACGCCGACCACTTCGAGGTCAGCGGCGACGGCAAGCGGGTGCTGCTGTGGAGCGACGGCCGGCTCAGGGTCGTACCCGCCGACCGGCGCGCCTCCGACGACGAGGACAGCGACTCGAACATCTCCGTCGACCTCAGCCGGATCCGGCAGACCGTCGACCCGGTCGCCGAATGGCGGCAGATGTACGACGAGACGGGCCGCGTCATGCGGGACAACTTCTGGCGGCCCGACATGAACGGAGTCGACTGGGACGGCGTCCTCGACCGCTACCGGCCCCTCCTCGGCCGCCTCGCCACCCACGACGACCTCGTCGACCTCCTGTGGGAGGTGCAGGGCGAACTCGGTACCTCGCACGCCTATGTCACCCCGCACGGCGGCTTCGGCAGCGGCGCCCGGCAGGGCCTGCTCGGCGCCGACATCTCCCGTCACGAGGACGGCAGTTGGCGTATCGACCGCATCCTGCCCTCGGAGACCTCCGACCCGAACGCCCGCTCCCCGCTCGCCGCGCCCGGCGTCGCCGTGCGCCCCGGGGACGCGATCGTCGCGGTCGCCGGACAGCCGGTCGACCCGGTGACCGGCCCCGGCCCGCTGCTGATCGGCACCGCCGGGAAGCCCGTCGAGCTGACCGTCTCGCCCGCCGGCGGGGGCGACCTCCGGCACGCGGTCGTGGTCCCCCTCGCGGACGAGGAACCACTGCGCTACCACGCCTGGGTCGCCGACCGCCGCGCCTACGTCCACGAGACGTCCGGCGGCCGCCTCGGCTATCTCCATGTGCCGGACATGCAGGCGCCCGGCTGGGCCCAGATCCACCGCGATCTGCGCATCGAAGTGGCCCGCGAGGGGCTCGTCGTCGACGTGCGGGAGAACCGTGGCGGCCACACCTCCCAGCTCGTCGTGGAGAAGCTGGCCCGGCGGATCGTCGGCTGGGACCTGCCCCGCGGCATGCAGCCCGAGAGCTATCCGAGGGACGCGCCGCGCGGTCCCGTCGTCGCCGTCGCCAACGAGTTCTCCGGCTCCGACGGCGACATCGTCAACGCGGCGATCCGCGCCCTCGGTATCGGCCCGGTCGTCGGCACCCGCACCTGGGGCGGCGTCATCGGCATCGACAGCCGCTACCACCTGGTCGACGGCACCCTGATCACCCAGCCGAAGTACGCGTTCTGGCTGGAGGGGTCCGGATGGGGCGTCGAGAACCACGGCGTGGACCCGGACGTGGAGGTGGTCCAGCGCCCGCAGGACTGGGCGGCGGGCAGGGACACCCAGCTCGACGAGGCAGTGAGGCTGGCGCTTGAGGCACTGGAGGCGGCACCCGCGAAGACGCCGCCGGGCCTGCCCACCTGAGAGGCGCGGGGCCGTGCCGGCATGCGGCTCCACCGCGTGGGAGCGACCGGCCCTAACCGGCCCGCACTCGGCCGACTACCATGCCCTCGTACTAGATCATCCGGCGTGAGGAGGCACACCCATGGCGGGAGAGCCGCAGGACGACTGCCTGTTCTGCAAGATCGTCGCGGGGCACATCCCGGCGACGGTCGTCCGTGAGACCGAGACCACCGTCGCCTTCCGCGACATAAACCCCCAGGCGCCCACCCACATCCTGGTGATCCCCAAGGTGCACCACCCGGACGCGGCTTCCCTCGCCACCGCCGAGCCGGGGGTCGCAGCGGACGTACTGCGTGAAGCCGGCCAAGTCGCCGAGGACGAGAAGCTGGAGAGCTACCGCATCGTCTTCAACACCGGCAGCGGCGCCGGCCAGACCGTCTGGCACGCCCACGCGCATGTGCTCGGCGGCCGTGGCATGGAATGGCCCCCCGGATAAGCCGCCATGTCCGTCCGTGAATTGGTGGTCCTCGGCACCGCCAGCCAGGTCCCGACCCGGCACCGCAACCACAACGGCTACCTGCTGCGCTGGGACGGCGAGGGCATCCTGTTCGACCCCGGCGAGGGCACGCAACGCCAGATGCTGCGCGCCGGGGTCGCCGCCCACGACCTGAACCGGATCTGCGTCACGCACTTCCACGGCGACCACTCCCTCGGCCTCGCCGGAGTCATCCAGCGGATCAACCTCGACCAGGTGCCGCACGAGGTCACCGCGCACTACCCGCGCTCCGGGCAGCGCTTCTTCGAGCGGCTGCGGTACGCGACCGCCTACCGGGAGACGGTCCGCCTCACCGAGGCACCGGTCGCCGCCGACGGCACCCTCGCGACGACCCCGTCGTACACGCTTCAGGCCCGCAGGCTGTCCCACCCCGTCGAGTCCTACGGCTACCGGCTGACCGAACCCGACGGGCGCCGCATGCTGCCCGACCGGCTCGCCGCGCACGGGATCAAGGGGCCGGACGTCGGCCGCATCCAGCGCGAGGGCCGGATCGGGGACGTGAGCCTGGACGAGGTGAGCGAGGCGCGGCGCGGGCAGCGGTTCGCGTTCGTCATGGACACCCGGCTCTGTGACGGGGTGCATGCGCTCGCCGAGGGCTGCGATCTGCTTGTCATCGAGTCGACCTTCCTCGACGAGGACGTCGAGCTGGCCGTGGACCACGGTCATCTGACGGCCGGCCAGGCGGCGGCCGTGGCACGGGACGCGGGGGTGCGGCACCTCGTCCTCACCCACTTCAGCCAGCGCTACTCCGACCCCGAGGAGTTCGAGCGGCAGGCCCGCGCCGCCGGGTTCGAGGGCGAGCTGACCGTGGCGCACGACCTGCAGAGAGTGCCGCTGCCCAAGCGCAGATGAACAGGTGGGAGGGCCGTACGATGCTTTGATGTCCCTCCCCAAGGCAGAACTGCACCTCCACATCGAAGGCACTCTGGAGCCCGAGCTGGCGTTCGAGCTGGCCGCGCGCAACGGCGTCGAGCTGCCCTACGCCGACACCGACGAGCTGCGCAAGGCGTACCAGTTCGAGGACCTCCAGTCCTTCCTGAACCTGTACTACGAGCTGATGGCCGTCCTGCGCACCGAGCAGGACTTCGCGGACCTGGCCGACGCCTATCTCGCCCGCGCCGCCACGCAGGGTGTGCGGCACGCCGAGATCTTCTTCGACCCGCAGGCCCATCTCGCCCGGGGCGTGACCATGGGCACGGTGGTGGAGGGGCTGTGGCGGGCGCTCGGCCGCAGCGAGGAGAACCACGGTGTCTCCACCAGACTGATCATGTGTTTCCTGCGCGACGAGTCTGCCGACTCGGCCCTGGAGACGCTGGAGGGGGCGAGGCCCTACCTGGACCGGATCACCGGTATCGGCCTCGACTCGGCCGAGGTCGGGCATCCGCCGGCGAAGTTCCGGGAGGTGTACGAGGCGGCCGCCGCGCTCGGGCTGCGCCGGGTGGCGCACGCCGGTGAGGAGGGCCCGCCGGCGTACATCACCGAGGCCCTGGACGTGCTCGGCGTGGAGCGGGTCGACCACGGCCTGCGCTGCATGGAGGACCCGGCGCTGGTCGAGCGGCTGGTCCGGGACCGTATTCCGCTGACCCTGTGCCCGCTGTCCAATGTGCGGCTGCGGGCGGTCGACGTCCTCGCGGACCATCCCCTACCGGCGATGCTCGACGCCGGCCTGCTGTGCACGGTCAACTCCGACGACCCGGCCTACTTCGGCGGCTACGCCGGTGACAACTTCGACGCGGTGCGCGCGACGCTGGGCCTCGGCGAGGAGCGGCTGCGCGAGCTGGCCCGCAACTCCTTCCTCGCGTCCTTCCTTGAGGACGACGAGGAGCGGCGGGCGGGTTACCTGGCCGAGGTGGAGGCGTACGAGTTCGGGTAGGCGGTCTCGTAGGCGCGCCGGGCGGGCACGGCGGGCGTCTCCACCGCGACCTCCACGACCGGCAGGGGCCGCCTGCCCGCCCGCAGCGCCACCGCCGTCATCGGCACCGCCACCCCGAGCAGCCCGACGGCCAGCACCTCGCCCATGACCGGGAAGCCCGCCCACGCGCCCAGCACGCTCCCGGCCAGCGGTCCCGCCGCCGTGCCCAGCGAGGACGCCGAGCCGACCAGCACCGCCCAGCGGCCGCGCGGGTCCAGGGAGGCGGCCAGGCCGATGACGTACGACAGCACGACCGGGTAGAGCAGGTTCCAGGCGATCTCGCCCGCCGCGAAGGCCGGCAGGTCGGTCGCCGACGCGCTGAGCGCGATACAGCCCGCGATGAGCACCGTACCCACGCCGATCGGCACCGCCCGGCCCATCCGGGGCCCGAGCGCTCCCGCGCCCAGGACCCCGACCAGCCCCGCACCGAGCGCGAGCGCGAACACCGCGCCGACGGTGACCTCGGTGAGGTGCGCCTGGCCGAGACCTATGCGGCCGCTGACACCCCACAGCGAGTTCTGGGCCAGGGACCAGCAGAGCATGGCCGCGGCCAGCAGCAGACCGGCGCGGCGGCGGGGGAGCCGGCCGCGCCCGGTGGACGAACGGGCCGCGGCCGTACGACCGGACAGGCGCCCGGTGAGCGGCCACACCGCGAGGGCGGTCAGCGCGATCGCGGTGAGCGGCTGCCCGTGGCCGGGGCCGAGGCGCGGGAGCGTCAGGTAGAGGGCGCCCGCGAGCGCGGAGACCCCCAGCAGGCCGAGCGTGGTGACCCGGTGCGGGTCGTTCCCCCAGGCTCTCGGCTTCGTTCTGGCTGGGGGCGCCCCGAGGGCCGCGATACCGCTCGCGGCGACCGCGGTGACCGTGCCGGATCCGAACCCGCCGACGAGCGCGCCCACGACGACGGCCGGTACGACCTCGGTGAGGGCCGCCCCGCCGTAGCCGAGGAAGGCGAGTGTGAGCCCGAGCCGGGCGAGGGTGCGGGCGCCGATCCGCTCGACCCGGGAGGCCAGCAGAAAGCCCGCCGCGGCCGAACTCAGCAGAAGCGCACTGCCGATGGCTCCGGCCGAGGCGGCGGAGAGCGGAAGCCCGGCGTCGAGCCGGCCGACGGTGGTCGGCAGCAGATACGGGGCGAGATACCCGGCCGTGAAAAGGGCGACGAGGGGCCAGGGCATGGAGCGGGGGGCGAACACGGGCGTTCCCAGGGCAGGCGAAAGGAGCGGCTCGAAGAGGGGGAGGGGCGACGGCCGTCGACGGACGGGAACGCGCGAGCAAGTTGTATCAAGCACGTGGTTCGGGAAAGAAGTTCGGTGGACGTGATCCGGGTCACTCTTGTGTTTGGAGCCGGTGGGTGCGGGTAAAAGAGCGCCTCGCCGCCGGCCGATGACGGTTTCCTGCGCGCGGAAGCCGAGGCTGCCGCAAGGCCTGCCCGGCGTTCCGGTCGAGCCCGATCCCGTGAGAGCCCATTGACGACCCCTTGTTCGTGTATCTAGCCTCTGTTCTCATACATAGACGCCATTCATAAGGGGAGATGGTCAGGTGGGCGGCGACCCGAGTGCGCACGACGTGACGCGACGACTGCGGGAGGGCATGGCGCACGGCGTGCTGTCCTTCCCGCTCACCGCCTTCCACGACGACGGCTCCCTCGATCCCGACGGCTTCCGCGCCCATGTCACCGCGCGGCTCGCCGCCGGGCCCGGGGCCGTCTTCCCGGCCTGCGGCACCGGCGAGTTCTTCTCGCTGGACGAGGAGGAGTACCGGCAGGTCGTCACCATCGCCGTGGAGGAGGCGGCCGGCCGGTGCCCGGTGGTGGCCGGGGCCGGGTACGGCTGGGCGCAGGCCGCCCGGTTCGCCCGGATCGCCGAGGAGGCCGGCGCCGACGCCCTGCTCGTGCTGCCGCACTACCTCGTCGCCGCCCCGCAGGAGGGCCTCGTCGCCCAGCTGGAGGAGCTCGCGGCCCGCACCCGGCTGCCGATCGTCGCCTACCAGCGCGGCCAGGTCGCCTATGCGGTGGCCTCGTTGCGGCGCATCACGCGCATCCCGAACGTCATCGGCCTCAAGGACGGCCACAGTGACCTCGACCGCCTCCAGCGTCTCACCCTCGCCGCCCCCGCGGACTTCCTGTTCTTCAACGGCGCCGCGACCGCCGAGATCCAGGCCAGGGCCTACGCCGGCGTCGGTGTCCCCGCCTACTCCTCCGCCGTGCACGCCTTCGCCCCCGAGATCGCGGACGCCTTCTTCACCGCCCTGCGGGGCGGTGACCACGGCACGACCGAGAAACTGCTGCGCGACTTCTACGTCCCCTTCGTCGAAGTCCGCGACCGCACACCCGGATACGCGGTGTCCCTGGTGAAGGCGGCGGCCCGGCTCCGCGGCGAGCGCGTCGGCCCCGTCCGCGCCCCGCTCACCGACCCCTCGTCCGCCGACCTCGCCGACCTGAAGGCCCTCCTCGCCGCCGGACTCGACCTCGTAGGAGCCTCTCTGTGACCCGTGACCTGACCATCGCCGAGGTGCGGCTGACGCCGATCCTGGTCGCCGACCCGCCGCTGCTCAACACCCAGGGCGTGCATCAGCCGTACACCCCCCGGCTGATCGTGGAGGTCGTGACGGCCGACGGGATCACCGGCCTCGGCGAGACCTACGGCGACACCAGGTACCTGGAGCTGGCCCGGCCCCTCGCCGAGCGCCTCCCCGGACGCTCGGTCATGGATGTGAACGGCCTGTTCGCCCTCGACCTGGCTGTGGACGACAGCCGGGTCAGGGGTGCCGTGGACGCGGGCGGCCTGCGCGGCGTGCAGAGCGCCGACAAGCTGCGGCTGTCCGTGCTGTCCGCCTTCGAGGTGGCCTGTCTGGACGCCCAGGGCAGGGCGCTCGGGCTGCCCGTGCACGCGCTGCTCGGCGGCAAGGTGCGGGACGCGGTCGAGTACAGCGCCTATCTCTTCTACAAGTGGGCCGGCCACCCGGAGGGCGTCGCGGCCGAGCCGGACGACTGGGGTGCCGCCCTGGACCCGGCCTCGGTCGTCGCCCAGGCCCGGGAGTTCAAGGAGCGGTACGGGTTCACCTCCTTCAAGCTCAAGGGCGGCGTCTTCCCGCCCGAGGAGGAGATCGCGGCCGTACGCGCCCTCGCCGAGGCCTTCCCCGGGCATCCCTTGCGGCTGGACCCCAACGGCGCCTGGTCCGTCGAGACCTCGCTGAACGTGGCGAAGGAACTCGGGGACGTCCTCGAGTACCTGGAGGACCCCACCCTGGGCACCCCGGCGATGGCCGAGGTCTCCGCCGGGACGCAGGTCCCGCTCGCCACCAACATGTGCGTGACCACCTTCGGCGAGATCAAGGAGGCGTTCGCCAAGGACGCCGTCCAGGTGGTGCTCTCCGACCACCACTACTGGGGCGGGCTGCGCAACACCCGGCACCTCGCCGCGATCTGCGACGTCTTCGGCGTCGGGGTGTCCATGCACTCCAACACCCACCTCGGCATCAGTCTCGCCGCGATGACCCAGGTGGCATCCACCGTTCCGGGCCTCCGTCACGCCTGCGACTCCCACTACCCCTGGCAGTCCGAGGACGTCCTCACCGAGCGGCTCGCCTTCACCGGCGGCAGGGTCGTGGTGTCCGACGCGCCCGGTCTCGGCGTCGAGCTGGACCGGGACGAACTGGCCCGGCTGCACCGGCGGTGGGCCGAGGACGACGGCACGATGCGCGAGCGCGACGACGCGGCGGCGATGCGGGTGGCCGAGCCCGGATGGCGGACGCCGGTGATGCCCCGCTGGTAGCCGAGCCCCGGTGCGACCGGTGGTGACCCACGGGTGGCCGCGCGCCCGTGCCACCGGCGCTGCCCCTGGGGGATGTGGTGCACACTGGCCAGATCCGCACCACGTCAGGGAGCGCACCGTGACCCCGTCCCGCACGATCGCCGGAGAGGAACCCGAGCACCTCACGCAGGCAGCGCGCTGCCAGGCCCAGGTCGACCCGCTGGCCGCGCTGCGCGCACCGGGCGATCCGCCCTGGGACGTGTACCTCACGGGCACGGTCTTCCTCGACATCATCTTCACCGGCCTGGACTCGGCACCCGTGCGCGGCACCGAGTCCTGGGCCCGGGGGATGGGCTCCAGCCCGGGCGGGATCGCCAACATGGCCACGGCTCTCGCCCGCCTCGGACTGCGCACGTCCCTCGCGGCGGCCTTCGGGGACGACCACTACGGCGAGTACTGCTGGGACACGCTGGAACAGGGCGAGGGCATCGACCTCACCCCCTCGCGGACGGTGCCCGGCTGGCACTCGCCGGTGACCGTCTCCATGGCCTACGAGGGCGAGCGGACCATGGTGTCCCACGGCCACGAGCCGCCGCCGGAGGAGCCGGCACCGGACCTCCCTCCCCGCGCGCGTGCGGCCGTCGCCTCGCTCACCCCCGGGACGCGCGCCCCCTGGATCGCCGAGGCCGCACGGGAGGGCACCCGGATCTTCGCGGACGTCGGCTGGGACGACACCGGGGCCTGGGAACTGCCGGGCCTCACCGACCTCCGGCACTGCGAGGCGTTCCTGCCCAACGCGGAGGAGGCGATGCGGTACACCGGCGCGCGGTGCCCGCGGGAGGCGGCGCGTGCGCTGACCGAGCATGTGCCGGTGGCGGTGGTGACGCTCGGGGCCGAGGGGGCGTACGCGGTGGACCGGCGTACCGGCGAGACGGCCGAGGTGCCCGCGATCGGCGTGGAGGCGCTGGATCCGACCGGGGCGGGGGACGTCTTCGTGGCGGGGTTCGTCACCGGCACGCTGGCCGGGTGGCCGCTGGCGGACCGGCTGGCCTTCGCGGGGCTCACGGCGGCGCTGTCCGTGCAGGAGTTCGGTGGCTCGCTTTCGGCGCCGGGGTGGTCGGAGATCGGCGCGTGGTGGCGGCGGGTGCAGTCGGTGGAGGGACAGGATCCGGCCGCGCTGCGACGGTACGCGTTCTTGGAGCCGCTGGTCCCGGAGGAGCTGGACCGGCCGTGGCCGCTCAGGCGTGCGGTGCCGACGATCGGCTTCCGGCGCTCGGGGTGACCGGCACGGCTCTTCGTCCTTGAGCGCCCTCGACTTTCCCGCGCCGAACGCCGGTTGCCGCTGCCCGTGAACGCCCCCGTGAACGCCCCCGTGAACGCCCCCGTCACGCCCGTCGAACGGAGCGCGGCGGGGGGGGCGGACGTACACCGGCGAGTACAGCACGGACGGTGAGAACGGGGAGGGGGCCGGTACGGCGACGCCGGGCGGCGCGGCGCGGACCCAGGACGTCGGCGCGTTCATGACGGCGGCCGACGGCTGGACGGGGGTGAGGGGGACGGAGACGTTCGAGGACTTCACCGTCCAGCCGATCTCTCCGTACGGAAAAGCCCTACGGCGTTGTCAGTGCACCGTCGTACTCTGGACAGTGCGAGGCCGCCCTCAGCTACGCGGCCGTGACGAGGAGGAACCGCAGGCCTTAAGCGCCGGCCCATGACTCAGACACCCACAGCTCACACCCCCGCGCAGGAGCAGGCGAGAGCGCAGTTGACCGTCCCCGCCCAGCACCCCATGGTGACCGTGCTGGGTTCCGGCGACTCCCTCCTGCGCGTGATCGAGAAGGCCTTCCCGGCAGCCGACATACATGTCCGGGGCAATGAGATCAGCGCGGTCGGCGACCCTGCGGACGTCGCCCTCATTTCGCGCGTGTTCGACGAGATGATGCTGGTGCTCCGCACCGGGCAGCCGATGACGGAGGACGCAGTGGAACGCTCGATCGCCATGCTCAAGGCGAGCGAGAACGGGACGAGTGACGGTCCGGAGACCCCGGCCCAGGTACTGACACAGAACATCCTGTCCTCGCGTGGCCGCACGATCCGCCCCAAGACCCTCAACCAGAAGCGGTACGTCGACGCGATCGACAACCACACGATCGTCTTCGGTATCGGCCCCGCCGGTACGGGCAAGACCTACCTGGCGATGGCCAAGGCTGTGCAGGCCCTGCAGTCCAAGCAGGTCAACCGGATCATCCTGACCCGTCCCGCGGTGGAGGCCGGCGAGCGCCTCGGCTTCCTGCCGGGCACGCTCTACGAGAAGATCGACCCCTACCTGCGCCCGCTGTACGACGCGCTGCACGACATGCTCGACCCCGACTCGATCCCGCGGCTGATGGCGGCGGGGACGATCGAGGTCGCGCCGCTCGCCTACATGCGTGGGCGTACGCTCAACGACGCTTTCATCATCCTGGACGAGGCCCAGAACACCAGCCCCGAACAGATGAAGATGTTCCTCACCCGTCTGGGCTTCGACTCGAAGATCGTGATCACCGGTGACGTGACGCAGGTCGACCTGCCGAACGGCACCAAGAGCGGTCTTCGGCAGGTGCAGGACATCCTGGACGGCGTGGAGGACGTGCACTTCTCCCGGCTGTCGTCCCACGATGTCGTACGGCACAAGCTGGTGGGCCGTATCGTCGACGCGTACGAGCAGTACGACAGCGAGCACGGCACCGAGAACGGCACCCACAAGGGCGGCCGGGGCCGGTCCGGGCACAAGGGGAAGTAGAGACACGGCACCACCATGTCGATCGACGTCAACAACGAGTCCGGCACCGCGGTAGACGAGCAGGCGATCCTCGACATCGCCCGCTACGCGCTCGCGCGGATGCGCATCCACCCGCTCTCCGAGCTCTCGGTGATCGTCGTGGACGCCGACGCCATGGAGCAGCTGCACATCCAGTGGATGGACCTGCCGGGTCCGACCGATGTCATGTCGTTCCCGATGGACGAGCTGCGGCCGCCGTCCAAGGACGACGAGGAGCCGCCGCAGGGGCTGCTCGGTGACATCGTGCTGTGCCCGGAGGTCGCCGCCAAGCAGGGAACGGAAGCGCCGACGCAGCACTCCATGGACGAGGAGCTCCAGCTGCTCACCGTCCACGGCGTGCTGCACCTGCTCGGCTACGACCACGAGGAGCCCGACGAGAAGGCCGAGATGTTCGGGCTCCAGGCCGCCATCGTGGACGGGTGGCGGGGCGAGCGGGGGCTGACGGGGCCGTCCCCGGCGCCGACCGTCTCGTAAGGGGACCGGTCTTCGTATGAGTCCGCAGATCGTCATCGGTGCGATCGCACTGGTCGTCGTCGCCTGGCTCGCCGCCTGCGCGGAGGCGGGCCTCGCGCGCGTCTCCAGCTTCCGCGCCGAGGAGTCCGTACGCACCGGACGGCGCGGCAGCGCCAAGCTGGCGCAGGTCGCCGCCGACCCGACCCGCTATCTGAACGTGGCCCTCCTGGTCCGCGTCGCCTGCGAGATGGCGGCCGCGGCCCTGGTGACCTATGCCTGCCTGCAGGAGTTCACGGCCACCTGGCAGGCCCTGCTGGTCGCCATCGGCGTGATGGTCCTGGTGTCGTACGTCGCCGTCGGTGTCTCCCCGCGCACCATCGGCCGCCAGCACCCGCTGAACACCGCGACCGTGGCGGCGTACGTGCTGCTGCCGCTGGCCCGGATCATGGGCCCCATCCCGTCGCTGCTGATCCTCATCGGCAACGCGCTCACCCCCGGCAAGGGCTTCCGCCGCGGCCCCTTCGCCTCCGAGGCCGAACTGCGCGCACTGGTCGACCTCGCCGAGAAGGAGTCGCTGATCGAGGACGAGGAGCGCCGCATGGTGCACTCGGTCTTCGAACTCGGCGACACCCTGGTGCGCGAGGTGATGGTCCCGCGCACCGACCTGGTCGTCATCGAGCGGTACAAGACCATCCGCCAGGCCCTCACCCTCGCCCTGCGCTCCGGGTTCTCCCGGATCCCGGTCACCGGCGAGAGCGAGGACGACATCGTCGGGATCGTGTATCTGAAGGACCTGGTCCGCAAGACGCACATCAGCCGCGACGCCGAGAACGACCTGGTGTCCACGGCCATGCGCCCGGCCGTCTTCGTGCCCGACACCAAGAACGCCGGCGACCTGCTGCGCGAGATGCAGAAGGAGCGCAACCACGTCGCCGTCGTCATCGACGAGTACGGCGGCACCGCCGGGATCGTCACCATCGAGGACATCCTGGAGGAGATCGTCGGCGAGATCACCGACGAGTACGACCGCGAACTCCCGCCCGTGGAGGACCTCGGCGACGACCGGTACCGGGTCACCGCGCGCCTCGACATCACCGACCTCGGCGAGCTGTACGGCCTGGAGGAGTACGACGACGAGGACGTGGAGACCGTCGGCGGACTGCTCGCCAAGGCGCTCGGCCGCGTGCCCATCGCCGGTGCCTCGGCCGAGGTCGAACTCCCCGACGAGCGCACGCTGAAGCTGACGGCGGAGGCGGCGGCCGGACGCCGGAACAAGATCGTCACGGTCCTGGTGGAGCCGGCCCCGAAGGAGAAGTCCGAGTGACCCCCAAGGAACTGCGCGCCTTCTGCCTGTCCTTCAACGCGGTCGTGGAGGACTTCCCGTTCAATCCGGAGACCTCCGTCTTCAAGGTCCTCGGCAAGATGTTCGCCCTGACGGGCCTGGACGCCCGGCCTCTGACGGTCAACCTCAAGTGCGACCCCGAGGACGCGATCCGGCTGCGCGGCGAGCACGAGGGTCTGATCGTCCCCGGCTGGCACATGAACAAGCGGCACTGGAACACGGTCACCGTGGACGGCGGCCTTCCGGCCCGCCTGGTCGAGGAGCTGATCGAGGACTCGTACGACCTGGTCGTGGCGGGCCTGCCGAAGGCGGAGCGGCTGCGGCTGGACCGGCCCTGAAATTCCCGGCCCGGCCGACTGAGCGCATGTCAGAATCCCGCGCATGACTGTTCGATACCCGCGCCCTCTGCGCCCCGGTGACCGTATCGGTGTGACCTCTCCCTCCAGCGGGGTGGCCGAGGCGCTCCAGGGGCGCCTCGAGGTGGCGGTGCACGACCTGGAGGAGCGGGGGTACGAGGTGGTCGTCGGCCGGTGCATGGACGGCTCGGGCCACCTCAGCGCCCCGGCCGCCGAGCGCGCCGCCGAACTGACCGAGATGCTGACCGACCCGGCGATCCGGGCCGTGGTGCCGCCGTGGGGCGGGGAGACCGCGATCGATCTGCTGCCGCTGCTCGATTTCGAGCGGATCGGGCGGGCCGAGCCGACCTGGGTCGTCGGTTACTCGGACATGTCGACCGTGGCCACTCCGCTGACCCTGCTGACCGGCGTCGCGACCGTCCACGGCAACAACCTCATGGACACCCCGTACCGGACGCCCGGGGGCCTGCTGTCCTGGCTGGACATCGTGACCGCGCCGCAGGGTGAGCCGTTCGCCCAGACCCCGCCGGGCCGGCACCGGTCGGGCGGCTGGGACGACTGGGCCCGGAACCCCGGGATCCGCGATCTCACCCTGGACGCCGAGGGCACCTGGACCCGGCTCGACGCGGACGGCGACGTGGACGTCGAGGGCCGGCTGATCGGCGGCTGCATCGAGACCCTCGTCAACCTCGCGGGCACGCCGTACCTCGACACCTCGCGCTTCGCCGGGGACGAGCCGCTGCTCGTGTACGTCGAGGCCGGCGAGGACAACGCCTTCACCATCTGCCGGGGCCTGCACGGCATGCGCCTGGGCGGCTTCTTCGACCGCGCGAGCGCCGTCCTCGTGGGCCGCACCCACGCCCCCGACGGCCGCACCCTCACCCAGCACGAGGCCGTCCTCGACGCCCTCGGCCCCCTGGGCGTACCGATCGTCGCGGACGTCGAGTGCGGCCATGTGGCGCCCTCCCTGCCCTTGGTCAACGGCGCGCGCGGCCGTGTGGTGCACACGGCCGCGCGGAGCGAGATCGTTCAGGTCCTGGACTGACCCCGGCGCAGGCCCAGTCCGATCAGAACGGCGGCGGCCAGGACGATCACCGCGTCCAGGGCGAGGACCGTGTGCACGCCCGACAGCAGGTCCTCGGAGGTGGTGGCCAGTACACCCAGCAGCGGGATGCCGACCGTGATGCCGACCTGCTGGGTGGAGGTCACCAGGCCGGTGGCCAGGCCCTGTTCCTCGTCCGGGACGCCGGAGGTGACGATGAGGCCGTACGAGATGATCGCGCCCAGGTGGCACATGCTCGCCAGGGACACGGCGGCCGTGGCGAGCCAGACCGACCAGCTGTGGTCGTTCAGGAGCAGCAGGGCGGCCACCAGCGCGCCCTGGCCGGTCAGCGAGCCGACCAGGGTGCGGCGGGCGCCGAAGCGGCCGATGACCTTCGGGGCCAGCGTGCCGGCGACGGCCGACAGCACGCCCTGGAAGCCGAAGACCAGGCCGGTCTCGAAGGCCGACAGGCGCAGAATCTCCTGCAGGTACAGGGTCAGCACGAAGATCACCGTCGACATCATCGAGAAGGTGACCAGACCGCCCACGTTGCCCCACGCCACCGTGGGGCGGCGCAGCATGGGGAGCGAGACCAGGGGTGCGGCGGAGCGGGACTCGACCACGGTGAACGCCGTCAGCAGGAAGAGTCCGGCGATCAGTGCGGTGATGACATCGGTGCGGCCGAAGCCGTGGTCGGCGGCCGTGGACAGGGCGTAGATCAGGGACAGCAGGCCCACGGTGACGGTGACCGCGCCGGGCACGTCCAGGCGTGGGCGGTTCGAGGTGCGGGACTCCGGCAGCAGGCCCGGGGCCAGCGGCAGCACGATCAGCGCGAACACGGACAGCAGGGCCATCGTGGAGCGCCAGCCGAACGCGTCGGTCAGGAGACCGCCCGCGACCATGCCGACCGTGAAGCCCAGGGACAGCAGCGTGCCGGAGATGCCGAGGGCGCGGTCCCGGGCCGGGCCCTCCGGGAAGGTGGTGGTCAGCAGGGACATGCCGGTCGGCACGATCGCCGCCGCGGCCAGGCCCTGCAGCGCGCGCCCGGCGAGGAAGGACGCCGGGTCCCAGGCCAGGGTCGCCAGCAGCGAGGCCGCGCCGAACAGGGCCAGGCCGGACAGGAACAGCTTCCGGCGGCCGTACAGGTCGCCGATCCGCCCGAAGAGGAGCAGGAAGCCGCCGGACGGGAGCGCGAACGCGGTGACCGCCCACTGCAGGGCGGAACGGCTCATGCCGAGGTCGGTGCCGAGTTCGGGCAGAGCCACGTTCAGGACGGAGAAGTCCAGGGCGACCATGAACTGGGCCGCGCACAGGACGAAGAGGACGAGCCTGTCACGCGTCGAGAGCCGGGGGGTGCCGAGCGGTTCGCCTACGGAAGTGGTGGATTCTGGAGTGGTGTCGATCGCCATGCTCAGAGCTTGCGGCGGACGGAATACCTGTGGGGAGTCAGAACTTATGGTGGTGGTGGCACCACCAGACACGGGGACGAGGGGGATCGGTACGTGGCTGCTGCGGATGAGCTGAAGAACCATCGGCTGCGCGAACTGCGGGAGTTCCTGATGAGCAGGCGCGCCCGGGTCAGCCCCGAGGAGGCCGGTCTGCCGGTCGGCGGGGCCCGGCGCCGAACGCCCGGACTGCGCCGGGAGGAGGTCGCCGTGCTCGCCGGGGTGGGCGCGTCCTGGTACCAGTGGCTGGAGCAGGGGCGGGACATCTCCGTGTCCCCGCAGGTGCTCGACTCCGTGGCGCGGGTGCTCAGACTCAGCAACGCCGAGCGCCGCCATCTGTACGCGCTTGCCGGGCTCAACCCGCCCGCCCCCGAAGTGGCGCCCGAGAAGCGGGACATGTGCGACGGGCTGCGGCGGGTGATCGACACCTGGATGCCGTATCCGGCGCACATCATGGACCAGTACTACAACTGCGTGATGTACAACGACGCGGCCGCTCTGGTCCTCGGCATGCGGCCCGGCATCACACAGAACTGCCTCGTCGACTTCTTCACCGACCCGCTGTACCGGTCACGGAGCAGGAGCTGGGAGGAGAACGCGCGCACGGTCGTCGCGCAGTTCCGGGCCGCGTGTGCCGCGCGGCCGGACGACGAGGGGTACCAGTCGGTGCTCGCCGAGGTGAGCGCGGTGAGCAGCGAGTTCGCGGCGATGTGGGAGCAGCGGGACATCGAGGACCAGGGGCAGATCCGCAAGGAGCTGGACCATCCACTGGTCGGGCTGCTGGTCGTGGAGTCGACGGTGATGAAGGTGCCGGCCCGGCCCGATCTCTCCATCGTGCTGCACACCCCGCTGGAGGAGGCGAACACCGCGGCCAAGCTGGAGTGGCTCGCTTCTCCGGAGGGCAGGCGAGGAGCGATGTACCCCGTGGCGGGGTGAGCGGCCCGCTGATCCGTATGCTCGGGGCATGACCGACAGCAACGCGCTCGACCCCGAGGACCGCAAGATCGTCACCCTGGCCCGTTCCGCCCGGGCCCGCAACGGTGTGCCCGAGGGGGCGGCCGTACGGGACGAGACCGGGCGTACGTATGTCGCCGGGTCGGTGCAGCTGGCTTCGCTGAAGCTGAGTGCCCTGCAGACCGCCGTTGCCATGGCCGTGGCGTCCGGGGCGAAGTCGCTGGAGGCGGCGGCGGTGGTGAGCGAGGCGGAGGCGGTCGCTCCCGAGGACCGGGCGGCCGTGGCCGACCTGGGGGGAGCCGGGACACCGGTGCTGCTCGCCGGGCCCGACGGAGCCGTGCGGCAGACGGTCCCGGCCGGCGCTGCGGAGTAGTCCGGATTTCATCCTTGCCGTCGCCCGTCTCTCGCGCATCAATGGAACCGTAAGTTCCGACGACCCGTCAGATCCGCACCGCCGCCGCAGTGTGCCGCACTCACCTGCTCAGGCCTGCCGTTCGTCGGCGCACCTTCCGACCATCCCCACATGGCATCCCCACAGGGAAGGGAAGCGGATCCCCATGAGAGGCAAGCGCACAGCAACAGGTGCGGCGCTGGTCGCCGGGGCCCTCGCGGTCACCGGCCTCGCCTTCGCGCCCACCGCGGCCGCCGTCACCCCACAGTCGGCGACCATCAACGCGAACTGCGGCATCTTCGGCGGCGGTGCGGCCACGCTCACCGCCACCCAGAGCGGCACCTCGGCCACCATCACCCTCACCTCCACCGCGGTCAAGGCGCCGGTCGCGGTGGCGGCGGACTCCATCACCTCCAAGCTCACCCTGGTCAAGGCGAGCGGCGGCACCACCGTGTTCACCGGGACGAAGAACCCGGCCATGGCGGCCGGCGACCCGGTCAGCGCGGGTCCGCTCAGCGGCACCGTGGCCTCGGGCGACAGCCTTGAGGCGTACGGCGGCTCGCTGCAGATGACGATCTTCGGAATCAATGTGACCTGCACCGCGACGGCCAAGCAGTCACCCGGCCCGTTCGTGTTCGACTGAGTCACCGAGTGAACTGAGCGATCTGTTCCGGATAGTGCCGGATCTCCCGGGGATGCCGCAGAAACTGATGATCCGTCAGTTTTCTGCGGCATCTCCATTGACTTCTCACGCGGGCTCCACATCAATGCCCCCTGTCGGCGCAGATGAGCCGCTGCGCCCGCAACCCTCAGGAGGGGGCCCCATGGGTTCGACACCCCGAAGATCCCGACGGTGGCGCTGGGCGTCACTGTTCGGGGCGACCGCTCTCGCGGTCACCGCGGGCGGCGCGCTGGCCTGTCCGGCCGGTGCCGCCGGTACGAACGTGGACTTCGCCACGCACTGCATCCCGCCCGCCGTCTCAGGCCTTCCGCCGATCGACGGCACCACCACCGCGAACGTGTCGGTGGACAACGCCAGCCCGAAAGTCGGCGACACCGTCACCGTGACCTACACCGTGGTCACACCCGCCGCCGGCAACCCCACCGACCTGGCGCTGCCGGCCGACATCATGACCCCGACCGGCAAGGTCGCGCTCGGCGGAGCCCAGACCGGGTCCGTCACGGTCGCCGGGCCGAAGAAGAACACCCCGGTCCCGGGGAAGGCTCCCTTCCCGTCCTTCTCCATGACCGGCACGTTCACCGTCACCAAGGCCGGCCAGATCACCCTCTCGCCGGGCGACTACAACATCCACACCAGCTACATCCTGGAGCTGGACACCCCCTGCACGGTCACCAACCCGCCCGCCCCGGTGTCGCAGACCGTGACGGCGACCGACGGGACCCCGGCCAACACCCGTGCCATCTCGCTGAGTTCGGCCTCCGGTGACCAGGGTGCCGGTGTCACCGTCAGCGGCAGCAACTTCACGCCGGGTGCGGCCGTCACCCTGGCCGGGCGGGCCGGGGACAACCAGACCGCGGACACGGCCACCGTGACCGCGAACGCCCAGGGCTCCTTCAGCGGTTCGCTGGTCGTCAACGACAAGACGACGACCGGGGTCGTGGCCTACGAGGGCAGCTCCTGGAGCGCGGACAAGGGCGCGGGCCCCGCGGCCTACGTCGTCAACGACAACACGCCCGTCCCGGCCGGCAGCCAGAAACTGACCGCCACCGTCAAGGCGGGCACCCTGTCCATGTCGCAGGCCGGTGACGCCGTCGCACTGTCGGCGGTCGACTTCGGCCAGGGCGGGGCCTCGACCGGAGCCCTGCAGACGGTGACCGTCAAGGACTTCCGCGGCGGACCCGCCGGCTGGTCCCTGACCGGCAAGGTCACCGACTTCACCGGTCCCGGCGCCAAGATCGACGCGAGCAAGCTGAGCTGGACCCCCGCCTGCGCGGCCAAGGCGGGCAGTCCCAGCACCTGCAAGGCCGGTTCGACGGGCACGGTGGGCACCTCGGGAGCGACCCTCGCGTCGACCTCCGACGGCACGCTCACCGGCGGTGAGTTCACCGTCGACGCCGGACTCTCCCTGGACGTACCGGCGTTCACGCCTCCGGGCTCGTACTCCGGCGTCCTGACCCTCACCCTCACCTGACCCGCACCCCTTCTCCGGTGGCCGGGCGCCCCCCCGCACCACGGGGCCGCACCCGCCCGACCGCCCGACCCGAGCCCATGGGAGGTCCGCACCCATGCGCAAGCCGTACGTCCTCCTCCTGAGCCTCCTCGGCCTGTTCCTCGGGCTGACGGCCGTCCCCGCGCGGGCCGCCGACAACGGAAGCTGGTCCGTCTACCCGGTCGCCTCGAAGGTGGCCGCGCGCCCCTACTTCTACCTCTCGGCCGACCCCGGCCAGACCCTCACCGACAAGGTCGCCCTCGCCAACAAGACAGGCGAACCGCTCACCTTCCGGCTGTACGCCGCCGACGCCTACAACACCGCGCGCGACGGCGGGTTCGCCGTACGCACCCTGAAGGAACACATGCGGGGAGTCGGCGCCTGGGCGAAACCGGCCACGTCACGCGTCACCGTGCCCGGCCACAAGACCGTCACCGTGCCCTTCACGCTGCGGGTGCCCCAGGGCGCCGAGCCCGGCGACCACCCGGGCGCGATCGTCGCCCTTGACGAACGGATCGATCCCGGCAGCGGCAAGCTGGCGCTCGGCGTGCAGCGGGCCGTCGGCGCCCGCGTCTATCTCCGGGTCAGCGGGCCGACACTGCCCGCGATCTCCGTCGAGCACATGCACATCAGCCACCCCCAGCCGCTCGTCCCCGGCATCGGCAACAGCACGGCGACCATCAGCTACACCCTGCGCAACACCGGGAACGTCACCCTCGACCCCAAGGTCGAGCTGAGGGCCCGCGGGCTGTTCGGCCGTACGCTGCTCGACCGCGACCTGACCCGGGTCCCGTCCGAGCTGCTGCCGGGGCAGCGGGTGCGGCTCACCGAGGCCTGGCACGGCGCACCCCAGCTCGACTGGGGCGACATCACCCTGACCGCCAGCGCGCAGGACACCCGTCAGTCGGCGAGCGCGTCCTTCTTCGCGCTGCCGTGGCTGCTCGCCGGGCTGGTGTTCGTCGCCGGAGTGGTGACCGGAGTGCTGCTGGTCAGAGCGCGTCGGGGCCGCGCTCGCCGGTCCGCACCCGTACGACGGTCTCCACGGGCAGCGCCCACACCTTCCCGTCCCCGATCTTCCCCGTCTGCGCGGCACTGACGATCGCGTCGATCACGTCGTCCGAGACCGCGTCCTCGACCACGACCTCGATCCGGACCTTCGGCACCAGGTCGACCCGGTACTCGGCTCCCCGGTACACCTCGGTGTGGCCGCGCTGTCGGCCGTACCCGCTCGCCTCGGTCACGGTCATCCCCTGCACGCCGAGCTCCTGCAGGGCGGTCTTGACGGCGTCCAGACGGTACGGCTTGACGATCGCGGTGATGAGCTTCATTCCTGGCTCTCGACCTTCTGGGTGGGGGCCTTCTGGGCGGCGACGGAGTGGGACACCGGGGCGCCATGGCCCAGGACCCCGTGATCGTAAGCCGTCTCGGCGTGCACCGTAAGGTCCAGACCGGTGTGCTCCTGCTCCTCGCTCGCCCGGAAGCCCATCGCCCGGTCGATCAGCCTGCCGAGGCCGTACGTCACCGCGAAGGCGTAGACAGCGACCGCCAGCACGGCCAGCAGCTGCTTGCCGAGCGGAACCAGCCCGCCGCCGTAGAACAGCCCCTCGGCGCCCCCGGTCATCGCCTTCTCGGCGAACAGGCCGATGAGCAGGGTGCCGATGACGCCGCCGACCAGGTGGACGCCGACGACGTCCAGCGAGTCGTCGTAGTTCAGCCGGAACTTCCAGCCCACCGCGTAGGAGCAGACGACGCCGGCCGCCAGGCCCACGACCAGCGCGCCGAGCAGCGAGACCGTGCCGCACGAGGGCGTGATCGCGACCAGGCCGGCCACCGCGCCCGAGGCGGCGCCCAGGGTGGTCGGGTGGCCGTCGCGCCTCTGCTCGACGAAGAGCCAGCCGAGCAGGCCCGTGCAGCCGGCGGCGAGCGTGTTGAGGAAGGCGGCCGCGGCGAGGCCGTTCGCGCCGAGCGCGGAGCCCGCGTTGAAACCGAACCAGCCGAACCAGAGCAGACCGGCGCCGAGGATCACCATGGGCAGGTTGTGCGGGCGCATGGCGTCCCTCCTGAACCCCAGGCGCGGGCCGAGGACCAGGCACAGGGCGAGGCCCGAGGCGCCGGAGGTGATCTCGACGGGCAGGCCGCCGGCGAAGTCGAGGGCGCCTAGCCTGTCGAGGATCCAGCCGTCCGGGCCCCACACCCAGTGGGCGACCGGAACGTATACGAGAAGGGTCCACACCGGGACGAAGACCAGCCAGGCCGAGAATTTCGTCCGGTCGGCAACCGCGCCGCTGACCAGGGCGGCCGTGACGATCGCGAACGTGAGCTGGAAGGTGGCGAAGAGCAGCGTGGGGACCGAGCCGTGCACGCTGTCCGGGCCGAGCCCGCTCATGCCGGCGTGCTCCAGCCCGCCGATCAGCCCGCCGCCGACATCGTCTCCGAAGGCGAGCGAGTAGCCGGCCACGAGCCACACCACCGTCACGAGGGCGATCGACACGAAGCTCATCATCAGCATGTTGAGGACGCTCTTCGTGCGGACCATGCCGCCGTAGAACAGGGCCAGGCCCGGAGTCATCAGCAGGACGAGGGCGGTGGCGGCGAGCAGCCAGGCGGTGTCGCCGGTGTCGACGTGCGCTGCGGCGAGGGTCACGGGCGTCTCCAACGGTGTGGTGGCTCGTCAGAGGGTCACCGGTGTGGATTTCCGGTTGCGTACGGGTGTGTTTCCGTGACGTTTCGTTGCGTGCGGGTTTCCGAAAGCTCACGCGGAGAAGCGGTGCTCCCCACTGGTACGGCACGGTCTCGTGGATCAGGGAGAATGGTCGCCATGAGCGTTCGCAGTCAGTCATCCGAGAAGCCGGCCGAGACCGTCCACCGTGCCGGCTTCGCCTGCTTCGTGGGCCGTCCCAACGCGGGCAAGTCCACCCTCACGAACGCTCTGGTCGGGCAGAAGGTGGCGATCACCGCCAACCAGCCGCAGACGACGCGGCACACGGTGCGCGGCATCGTGCACCGGCCCGACGCCCAGCTGATCCTGGTGGACACCCCGGGGCTCCACAAGCCGCGCACCCTGCTCGGTGAGCGGCTCAACGACGTCGTGCGGACGACGTGGGCCGAGGTCGACGTGATCGGCTTCTGCCTGCCGGCGAACGAGAAGCTCGGCCCGGGCGACCGCTTCATCGCCAAGGAGCTGGCCGGGATCCGGAAGACCCCGAAGGTCGCCATCGTCACCAAGACCGACCTGGTCGACTCCAAGACCCTCGCCGAGCAGCTGATCGCCATCGACCAGCTGGCCAAGGAGCTGGGCTTCGAGTGGGCGGAGATCGTGCCGGTGTCGGCGGTCGGCGACAAGCAGGTGGGCCTGCTGGCCGACCTGATCGTCCCGCTGCTGCCGGAGGGCCCGGCCCTCTACCCCGAGGGTGACCTCACGGACGAGCCCGAGCAGGTCATGATCGCGGAACTCATCCGCGAGGCCGCCCTGGAGGGTGTCCGCGACGAGCTGCCGCACTCCATCGCGGTGGTCGTGGAGGAGATGCTCCCGCGCGAGGACCGCCCGGCGGACCGCCCGCTCCTGGACATCCACGCCAACGTCTACATCGAGCGCCCGAGCCAGAAGGGCATCATCATCGGCCCCAAGGGCAAGCGCCTGAAGGAGGTCGGCATCAAGTCCCGCAAGCACATCGAGGCGCTGCTGGGCACACCGGTCTTCCTGGATCTGCATGTGAAGGTGGCGAAGGACTGGCAGCGGGATCCGAAGCAGTTGCGGAAGCTGGGGTTCTAGGGTCTTCTGCTGGCCGCGCCCGACCTGGTCGGCCGAGGGCTTGCCGTCCGGGGGCTGTTTCGCGTCCCGCATGTGCATCGAGGCGCTGTTGGGCGCGTCGGCCGGGTGGCGGTAGCCGCGTGTCGATGCAGTCTGGATCTGCATGTGAAGGTGGCGAAGGACTGGCAGAGGGATCCGAAGCAGTTGCGGAAGCTGGGGTTCTAGGGTCGTACCGCCGGACAGGCCCTAGCCGACAGCCCCCTGCGGGGACATGTCCTGCAAGCCCACCACCCTCAGCAGCTGAAGCCTCTCGTAGGACTCCGTGCCCGGGCGGGCCGTGTGGATGACGAGGAGCTGGTGGTGGTCGTGGTGGAGGAGGACCTCGCAGTCCAGTTCCAGGAGGCCGACCACCGGGTGCTGGAAGCGTTTGGTGGCGGCCTGCCGGACGGCCACCTCGTGTTCCTCCCACAGGCGGGCGAACTCCTCGCTGGCGGCGCGTAGTTCGGCCACCAGAACCGCCGGTTCGGGATCGTCGGGGCGGGCGGCCGTCACCGCGCGGAGGCTCGCCACCTGGGCGCGGGCGTGCCCGGGTCCGTCCTCCGGCGGGAAGAGGGCGCGGGCGGCCGGGTCCAGGAAGAAGCGGCGGATCAGGTTGCGCTCGTGCGGCGGACGGGCCGAGGCGTCACCGGACAGGGCCTTCGCCATCGCGTTCTGGGCCAGCACCTCGCCGCAGTCCGTCACCACCTGGGCCGGTGTGTCGTGCAGTCGGTCCAGCACCAGGAGCAGACCCGGGCGCACATGAGCGGAGGTCGCCCCCGGGCGCGGCGGCTCCTCGCCCGCCAGGTGGAAGAGGTGGTCCCGTTCGTCGTCGGTCAGGCGCAGGGCGCGGGCCAGCGAGGCGAGTATCTGGCGCGACGGCCGCGGGCCCCTGCACTGTTCCAGGCGGGTGTAGTAGTCCACCGACATGCCGGCCAGCGATGCCACCTCCTCGCGGCGCAGGCCCGGGGTACGGCGGCGGGCGCCGGGAGCGAGGCCCACGTCGGACGGGTCGAGGCGGGTACGGCCACGACGCAGGAAGTCGGCGAGTTCGGTCCGGTTCACCCCTCCAGCGTGGAGCAGCCCGCCCGGCTTATCCAGGGACTGCCGATCCCCTGATCGACGGGTCTCTCCCGCCCGTCCCGGCTCCGTCCGACGGTGGTGGCACCCGATCGTGAGGAGCAGATGATGACGGTGACACTGGTGACGGGTACGACGGGACAGGTCGGCCGGCGCTTCGTACCGAGGCTGCTGGCGCAGACCCGGGCGGGGATGGGGGTCCCCCCGCTCGGGCGAGGCCGAGAGTGGGGGAGGGTGCGGATCCTGGTGCGCGACGCCGCCCGTGGGGAGCGGTTCGCGGAGCTGGGCGCCGACGTCGTCCTCGGGGATCTCCGGGACTCGGACGCGCTCGGCAGGGCGGTGGCCGGAGCGGACGCGGTCGTGAACGTCGCCGCGTCCTTCCGCGGGGTGCCCGACGAGGAGGCGTGGGCCGTCAACCGGGACGCGGCCGTGGCACTGGGCCGCGCCGCACTGGCCTCGGGCGTACAGCGCTTCGTGCAGGTCAGCACGGGGAACGTGTACGGCCTGGGGCGGGGCCGCCCGCTGACCGAGGAGGACGAGAGCCGGCCGGGCGGCGAGATGTGGGGCGCGTACGCCGAGTCGAAGGCGCGGGCCGAGCGGGAACTGCTCGGGCTGGCGGGCCTGGACGTGCGCGTCGGCCGGCTCCCCTTCGTCTACGGCGAGGGCGATCCGCACCTGGCCCAGTCCCTGAGGTGGGCGTCGGGCTGGGCGGCGGCCCAGCGGCTGCAGATGGTCCACCACGCGGACGTCGCCCAGGGCCTGCTGCGCCTTCTGCACGCGCCGGGGACCGGCAGCCGGATCTACAACATCAACGACGACGCCCCCGTCACAGCGGTCGAGCTGCACCAGCTCAACGGCGTCGAGGTCCCCGCCGGCCTGTACACCCGCACGGACCCCGACCCGTGGTTCGGGATCATGTCCGCCGAGCGGATCCGCCGGGAGCTCGGCTTCCGGCCGCACTTCCCGACCGTCTGGTCCGCCCGCGACGCCGGAGCCCTGTGACCGGCAGAACCGCTCAGTCCACCCCGCGGATCCGGCCCACCAGCACCGCCCCCGCCAGCCCGACCGCCGCCGCCACCAGGTACAGCACCCGGTAGCCGCCGAGGTAGGTCACGATGGGCGCGGCGAGCGCGGGGGCCGCCACCTGCGGCAGGGCGTTGGCGACGTTGATCACGCCCAGGTCCTTGCCCCGGTCCAGCGCCTTCGGCAGGACGTCCGTCATCAGGGCGAAGTCGACCGAGGTGAACACGCCGAAGCCGATCCCGAGAACCGCCGACGCGACGATCGCGCCCGGCCAGGTCTGCCAGCCGGACAGGACCGCCGTCGCCACCGCCATCAGTACGCCCGACCACACCACGAACGGCTTGCGCCGGCCCACCCGGTCCGACCACGCCCCGCCCGCCACGACGGTCGCCATCAGGGTCAGACCGTTGACCGCGGTCAGGATCAGGACACCCTGGTCGGGGTCGGAGTGGTGCAGGCGGTCCCGCAGGTAGTAGAGGAGGTACAGCAGGACCAGCGAGTTGCTGAGGTTGATCAGAAAGCGGGTCAGCCACGCCCAGCCCAGGTCCGGATGGCGGCGCGGGCTCAGCCAGAAGCCCGCGAGGAAGGTCCGCCAGGACCGGGTCGGCCGGTCGCCCGCGGTCAGGCGCAGGTCCTCGTAGCGCCACACGTACGGGACCACGCCCACCACGGTGAACACGGCGCAGGCCGCATAGCCCGCCCCGGTGCCTCCGGCCGCCGTCGCGAGGCCGGTCCCGCCGACCACCCCGAGGATCTGCGCCGCCCCCAACCAGCCGCCCACCCGGCCCCGTTGCAGTCTCGGCACCCGGTCCGGCACCGCCGCCGTGACCGCCGCGAAGGCCGCGTTCAGGGTCAGCTGGACCAGGCACCATCCCAGCGCCATCGTCCACAGGCCGTCCGCTCCCGCGAGCAGCAGCAGGGAAAGGGCGCCGCCCGTCGCACCCGCCACGATCCAGGGGGTGCGACGGCCCCATCGCGACGTCGTACGGTCCGACAGCGCGCCGAAGAACGGGTTCGCCAGCAGGGAGACCGCGGCACCGGCGCCCGTCACCCACGCCAGCATCGTCTCCTTCGACATCCCGGAGCCCGGCGCGAAGTCCCCCGCCTGGGAGGCGAGCAGGATCTGCAGCGGGCCGAACCAGCCCACCCAGATCGCCCCGTTGGCCAGCGACAGGGCCGCCGTCCAGCCCCGGCCGACCCGTTCGACGGGCTCGGCGAGGGCGGCCGAGGCGCGGGCGGTGGTCATCTCTGCGCCCGCAGCACGTCCTGGAACCAGTGGTAGGAGGCCTTCGGGGTGCGTTTCCGGGTCGCGTAGTCGACGTGGACGAGGCCGAAGCGGCGCGCATAGCCCTCCGCCCACTCGAAGTTGTCCATCAGGGACCACACGAAGTAGCCGCGCACGTCCACTCCGGACTCCGACGCCTTGTGCAGGGCCCGGACATGGCCGTCCAGGTAGGCGATCCGGTCCTGGTCGTCGACGCCCTCGTACGAGCATCCGTTCTCGGTGATGACGATCGGCGGCAGCCGGTCGCCGTACCGGTCGCGGAAACCCGTGAGCAGCTCTGTCAGCCCCTCCGGGACGACCGGCCAGCCGAAGTCCGTCACCGGGCGGCCCTCGATCTCCCGGACCGAGAAGGGAAGGTCGGCCGGCATGGTCAGGCCGCCGAACTCGATCTCCGTGCCCTGCGGTGCGCCCACCTTCGTCGGCGCGTAGTAGTTGATGCCGTACCAGTCGACCGGTTCGGAGATGATCTTCAGGTCCGCCTCGACGTCCCCGGGCATCAGGTCGCCCATGCCCGCGGGGTATTCGCCCAGGATGACCGGCTCGGCGAACAGCCGGTTCAGGAGGATGTCGTAGAAGCCCGCCGCATCCAGGTCCGCCTGCTCCTCGGAGGCCGGCCAGGTCGGGCCGTGGGAGTTGGCGATGCCGATGTCCCTCGCACCGGCCGCGCGCAGGGCCCGTACCGCGAGGCCGTGGGCGAGGAGCTGGTGGTGGGCGACCGGGAGGGCGTCGAAGAGCAACTGCTTGCCGGGGGCGTGGGCGCCCAGGGCGTGGCCCAGCAGGGTGTGTTCGGCGGGTTCGTTGAGGGTGATCCACTTGGTGACGCGGTCGCCGAGGCGTTCGGCCACCACGGACACGTACTCGGCGAACCGGGCCGCCGTGTCCCGTTCCAGCCAGTCCAGGGAGGCGGGCAGGTCCCAGTGGAAGAGGGTGGGCACGGGCCGTACGCCCGCCGCGCACAGCTCGTCCACCAGACGGTCGTAGAAGTCCAGGCCGCCGGGGGAGTTCACCCGGGGCCAGGAGACGGAGAAGCGGTACGCGTCCACGCCGAGGCCGGCGAGGAGTGCCACGTCCTCCCGGTAGCGGTGGTAGTGGTCGCAGGCCAGTGCCGCCGTCGAGCCGTCCTTCACCCGCCCCGGCTCGGCCGTGAACACGTCCCACACGGACGGCTCGCGCTCGTCGGCCGCACCCTCGATCTGGTGGGCCGAGGTCGAGACACCCCACAGGAAGCCGGCCGGGAAGCGGGGTATCGGATCGCCTGCATCAGTCGCCATGGCCGGGATCATCCTTACCCCCGGTAACGTAAGTCAACGCCCCGGCGTGAAGTGAGGCTCCCGGCTCTGCTCCGGGCCCGGTCGCCGGACTCGCGCCCGGGAGCCCGACGACCGGGCCAGGCGTGGCCTAGGCGCCTTCCTTCAAGACCCGTGAGATCAACTCCCGCTGCTCCGCGGTCAGTCGGGGATCGGCCGCGTACACCGTCCGGCCGTCCACCGTGATCTCGTAGCTGAAGCCGTCCGGGACTCCGGCCGGACGGGTGCCCCGGCCGGACGCGAGGGCGCGTTCGGCCAGGGTGTGCCACTCGTGGGCGTCGGGCCGGCCCGAGGTGTCCACCTCGGCCCGGCGCTCGATGCCCGCGAAACCGCCCGTGCGCCGCACTTGGATACGCATGGGTCCGTGTTTAGTACGGAACTACAGCGTCCGCACCCCTACCTGCTCCCAGGCCTTCTGCACGGTCTGGAGTTCGTCGCCGGCGCCGTACCGCTCGCGGGCCGCCTTGACGGTGAGCGTGGCGAAGTCCGTGAACTGGGCGTCCTCCTTCAGCTCGCCGCCGGTCAGCGTGTCGTACCAGATCTGCCCGGCCTTCTCCCAGGCCGGGCCGCCGATGGTCGTGGCCGTCAGGTAGAAGGCGTGGTTCGGGATGCCCGAGTTGATGTGCACGCCGCCGTTGTCGCGGCTGGTGTGGACGTAGTCCTCCATGGTCGCCGGCTGCGGGTCCTTGCCGAGGACGTCGTCGTCGTACGCCGTGCCCGGCGCCTTCATCGAGCGCAGGGCGGTGCCGGTGACGCGCGGCGCGAGCAGGCCCGCGCCGATCAGCCAGTCGGCCTCGGCGGCGGTCTGGCCGAGCGCGTACTGCTTGATCAGCGAGCCGAAGACGTCGGAGAGCGACTCGTTGAGCGCGCCGGACTGGCCGAAGTAGGCCAGGTTGGCGGTGTGCTGTGTGACGCCGTGGGTCAGCTCGTGGCCGATGACGTCCACCGGGATGGTGAAGTCCAGGAAGATCTCGTTGTCGCCGTCGCCGAACACCATCTGCTCGCCGTTCCAGAAGGCGTTGTCGTAGTCCCTCCCGAAGTGCACGCTCGCGTCCAGCGGCAGGCCCTCGCCGTCGATGGAGTTGCGTCCGTACGCCTTCAGATACAGCTCGAAGGTGGCGCCGAGGCCCGCGTAGGCGCGGTTGACCGTGGCGTCCGAACCGGGTTCGGAGCCCTCCTCGCGGACCTTCGTGCCGGGCAGGTCCTGCTGATGGCGGGCGTCGTAGATGGTGCGGTGCGGCTGGTCGGCCGCGGCTGTGGCGGGCGGGGCGACGGTGGGCGCGCCGATCACCGTGGTCAGACGGCGGTGGGTGCGCTGGTAGGCGTCGTGCGCCAGGGACCGGCGGGCAGGGCCGGAGAGCGCCGGGTCCTCGTTCCGGGCGAGCTTGTCGAGGACGTGCGGCGGCACGATCGTGCAGAAGACGGGCTGGAAGCCCCCGTTGGTGGTCATGCCCGGCACCCTTGCACTGAGTCATGCCGCTGTCACTACGCGCAACCATGATTGGTGAAATACGGTGACAATACGGTGACGCCGGACTCGCCCTGTGTAGTCGACGTGGTATAGCGCACTTTTTGTCCATTTTGTTCCTGCGGTCCCGCATACTGATACATGCCCTCGCGGCCGGAGCGGCTCGGCTAGCATGCGGAGCATCATGCGTTTCGGGCTGCTCCTTCTTAGCTGCCGCGGCGAGGGCCTGTAGTCGAGGCCGACTCCCTCCCCGCGGAGCTTGGCGTTGCGTCGTCGGCCGTCCTTCCGGACACCTCCCAAGGAGCCCCCGCATCATGGCCAACCGCCAGCAGCCCAGTTCCCTGCCGATCCACAAGTACGGCCGCTACGAGCAGGTCGACATCCCGGACCGCACCTGGCCTCAGCAGCGCATCACCGTCGCCCCCCGCTGGCTCTCCACCGACCTGCGCGACGGCAACCAGGCCCTGATCGACCCGATGTCGCCCGAGCGCAAGCGCCGGATGTTCGACCAGCTGGTCAAGATGGGCTACAAGGAGATCGAGGTCGGCTTCCCGGCCTCCGGCCAGACCGACTTCGACTTCGTGCGCTCGATCATCGAGGAAGAGGGCGCGATCCCCGAGGACGTCACGATCTCCGTACTGACCCAGGCCCGCGAGGACCTGATCGAACGGACCGTGGAGTCCCTGAAGGGCGCCCGCCGGGCCACCGTCCACCTGTACAACGCCACCGCCCCGGTCTTCCGCCGGGTCGTCTTCCGCGGCTCCAAGGACGACATCAAGCAGATCGCCGTGGACGGCACCCGCCTGGTGATGGAGTACGCCGAGAAGCTGCTGGGCCCGGAGACCGAGTTCGGCTACCAGTACTCGCCGGAGATCTTCACCGACACCGAGCTGGACTTCGCCCTGGAGGTCTGCGAGGCGGTCATGGACGTCTACCAGCCGGGTCCGGGCCGCGAGATCATCCTCAACCTGCCCGCCACGGTGGAGCGTTCGACCCCCTCCACGCACGCGGACCGCTTCGAGTGGATGGGCCGCAACCTGACCCGCCGCGAGCACGTCGTCCTGTCGATCCACCCGCACAACGACCGCGGCACCGCCGTCGCCGCCGCCGAGCTGGCCCTGATGGCCGGCGCCGACCGCGTCGAGGGCTGTCTGTTCGGGCAGGGCGAGCGCACCGGCAACGTCGACCTGGTCACCCTGGGCATGAACCTGTTCTCCCAGGGCGTCGACCCGCAGATCGACTTCTCCGACATCGACGAGATCCGTCGTACGTGGGAGTACTGCAACCAGATGGAGGTCCACCCGCGCCACCCGTACGTGGGCGACCTGGTCTACACGTCCTTCTCCGGCTCCCACCAGGACGCCATCAAGAAGGGCTTCGACGCGATGGAGGCCGACGCGGCCGCCAGGGGCGTCACCGTCGACGACATCGAGTGGGCGGTCCCGTACCTGCCGATCGACCCGAAGGACGTCGGCCGCTCCTACGAGGCCGTCATCCGCGTCAATTCGCAGTCCGGCAAGGGCGGTATCGCCTACGTCCTGAAGAACGACCACAAGCTGGACCTGCCGCGCCGGATGCAGATCGAGTTCTCCAAGCTCATCCAGGCCAAGACGGACGCCGAGGGCGGCGAGGTCACCGGCGGCGCCATCTGGTCGGTCTTCCAGGACGAGTACCTGCCGAACCCGGACAACCCGTGGGGCCGTATCCAGGTCAGGACGGGCCAGTCCACGACGGACACCGACGGCGTGGACACGCTGACCGTCGAGGCCACCGTCGACGGCGAGGACACGGTGCTGACCGGCTCCGGCAACGGTCCGATCTCGGCCTTCTTCGACGCCCTGCAGTCCATCGGCATCGACGTACGCCTGCTGGACTACCAGGAGCACACGATGAGCGAGGGCGCCTCCGCGCAGGCCGCTTCCTACATCGAATGCGCGATCGACGACAAGGTTCTGTGGGGTATCGGCATCGACGCGAACACGACGCGTGCATCGCTGAAGGCCGTCGTCTCCGCGGTGAACCGCGCGACCCGCTGACCCTCGCTGACCGGCACTTTCGGGGCCCTGACCGCTGTATACGGCGGCCGGGGCCCCGTCACTTATCGGCCATCGGACCCCTCAGGTCACGGAAAGGTCTCGTACGAGGTACTGACTCAGCCTCCGTGATGTGGCTAACATCACGCCAGCGCGGCGATGTTGCCGCGTCATTACGGAGGTGCGACGTGCTGCCAGTACGGGGACGAGACGACCGTGCCACCAGGGCTGTGCGCATCCTGGGCACCCGCACCGCATGGACGCCCGTGGGAGACGGCGAGTTCTTCTGCCCCGGCTGCGGAGGCGACCGCAACTACCAGCGGCTGACCGGCCGCCGGCGCTTCACACTCCTCGGGGTGCCGGTGCTGCCGCGCGGGGCGACCGGGCCGGTCGTGGAGTGCGCGTCCTGCCGCCACCACTTCGGCACCGACGTCCTCGACCATCCCACCACCCGCCGCTTCTCGGCGATGCTCCGCGACGCCGTGCACACCGTCGCCCTCGCCGTCCTCGCCGCGGGCGGCACCTGCTCCCGCACGGCCCTGGAGGCGGCCGCCGGCGCGGTCCGCGCCGCCGGCTTCGAGGACTGCACCGAGGACCAGCTGGCCGCCCTGGTCGAGGCCCTCGCCGCCGACACCGGACGGGTCCTCGGCGGGCCGTGCGGCACGAGCCTCGCCATAGAACTCCACGAGGCGCTCGACCCGCTCGCCCCGCACCTCGCCCCGGGCGGCCGCGAGTCCCTGCTCCTGCAGGCCGCGCGCATCGCCCTGGCCGACGGCCCCTACACACCCGCGGAACGCGAGGTCCTCGCCACGATCGGCGCGGCCCTCACCATCTGCGCCACCGACGTGACCAGGCTGCTGGCCGCCGCGCGCACTCCGTCCTGATACTCCCCGGGGAGTAAGGGCGCCCCCCGGACACCCGTGGCAGTACCGCCCAACTCGCCCCCACGCCCGACGAACGCGACCCGTTCCGGCGGAAGTCTGGAAGCCGTATCCAGACATCCGCTCCGGAGGGAGGCCCGTTTCCATGGGGGCCGCGACAACACGTGGGACAGACGGGCGGCGAGGACTGCCCTGGCTGGTGCTGGGGCTGTGGGTGGCCCTGCTGGCCGTGGCGGGACCGTTCGCCGCGAGGCTCGCCGACGTCCAGCACGACCGGGCGACCGACTACCTGCCCGCATCCGCCGACTCCACCCAGGTGGCCAGACTCCAGGACCGGCTGCCGGGCGGCGAGACCACCGAGCTGGTCCTCGTCTACCACCGCACGGGAGGCCTCACCGCCGCCGACCGGGCCACGGCCGGCCGGCAGACGGCGACCGTCGCCGGGCGCCACACCCTGACCACCGCACCCAAGGGCATCCCGTCCGCCGACGGCACCACCCTGATGTACCCGGTCACCAGCAACGAGCCCGGCACCGACGAGAAGAAGCGCGACACCCTCGTCGACGACATCCGCCAAATCGCCCACAGCCAGGGCGGGTTGACCGTCCAGGTGGGCGGCCCGGCGGCCCTCGCCACCGACGCCTCCGCCGTGTACGGCTCCCTCGGCGGACCCCTGCTCTACACCACGGTCGCCGTCGTAGCGGTCCTGTTGATCCTCATCTACCGCAGCCCGCTGCTGTGGCTGGTCCCGCTCGCCGTCGCCGGCATCGGCGACTTCCTGGCCCGGGCCGCTGCCTACGGCCTCAACCAGACCTTCGGCACCACCGTCTCCGGCCAGAGCGCGGGCATCATGACGATCCTCGTCTTCGGCGCCGGCACCGACTACGCCCTGCTCCTGGTCTCCCGCTACCGCGAGGAGCTACGGCGCCACGAGCGGCCGTACGACGCCATGCGGGCCGCCCTGCGCGGCTGCGGGCCCGCCGTGCTCGCCTCCTCCGGCACCGTCGCCGCCGGACTGCTCTGTCTGCTCGCCGCCGACCTCAACTCCAGCCGGGGCATGGGCCCGCTCGGCACCGTCGGCGTCCTGTGCGCGCTGGCCGCGATGCTGACGCTGCTCCCCGCCGTCCTGGTCCTGCTGGGCCGCCGCGTCTTCTGGCCGCTCGTGCCCGCTCACGGCAGCACCCCCACGGAGCGCCGGTCGCTGTTCGCCGTGATGGGCTCCTCCGCCGGGCGCCGCCCGCTGACCGTCCTCGCCTCCGGCACCGCCCTGCTCGGCGCGCTCGCGCTGGGCACGCTGAACCTGCCCGGCGCGGTGAAGCAACTCGACACCTTCGTCGACCGGCCCGACTCCGTCACGGCCATGCGGACCCTGGCCGAGGCCTACCCCGAGCGGTCCGCGCAGCCCATCGAGATCCTCACCCCGGCGGACCGCGCCGACGCCACCCTGGCGGCGGCCAGGGCCACCCGCGGAGTGGCAGGCGCCGAAAAGGGCCGTACCGGCGGAGGCTGGACCGAGATCACGGTGACCGCGTCCGCCCCGCCCCAGTCCGCCGCCGAGACCGCCATCATCAAGGCACTGCGGCACCGGGTCGACGGCTCCTACGTGGGCGGGCCCAGCGCCCAGCAGCTGGACCTGGCGGACACCGACGCCCGTGACCGGCTGGTCGTCGTACCGATCGTCCTGCTCTCCGTGCTGCTGATCCTGATGGTCCTGCTGCGCTCCCTGGTCGCGCCGCTGATCCTGATGGCCGCCGTGGTCGCCGTGTGGGGCGCGGCGCTCGGCCTCGGCGGACTGGTGTTCGAGCCACTGTTCGGCTTCCACGGCACCGATCCCGGCCTCGGCCTGCTGTCCTTCGTGTTCCTCGTCGCCCTCGGCGTCGACTACGGCATCTTCCTGATGCACCGCATGCGGGAGGAGTCGCTGAAGGGCGCGGAACCGGCCGAGGCCGCGCTGATCGCGCTGCGCACCACCGGCGGGGTCATCGCCTCCGCCGGCCTCGTCCTCGCCGCCACCTTCGCCGTGCTCACGAACATGGGCCTGGTTCCGCTGGTGGAGCTGGGCTTCGTCATCGCGGTCGGCGTCCTGTTGGACACCTTCCTCGTCCGCACCTACCTGGTGACCAGCGCGAGCGTGGCGCTGGGGCGGCGGGTGTGGTGGCCGGGACCGCTGTCCAGGACACCCGAGACGCCGAGGAAGCGCACACCGGAGCCCGTGGGCTGAGCCCCGTACCGGAAGATGAACCCCGTGCAGGCAACCAGCAACGCTTCCCGGCTCCGGCCGGCCGCGGTCCTCCGGTACGCGTCCCTCGATCCGCTGCGGCAGGACGCGTACCTCGCCGTCGGTCTCGCCGCGCCGGCCTCCGCGATCGCGGTGACCGTCGGCAGCGGCCGGCACCCGGACGCGCTCGGCTGGGCCCTGCTGCTCGGCCTGCACGTCCCGCTCGCCTGGCGTCGGCGGGCACCGCTGCCGACGCTGGCGATCATGATCCCGCTGATCGCGGTGTACCACCAGCAGGACTACAACCACTCCGCGCCGACCGCCGCCTCCATGGTCGTCCTGTACACGGTGGCGGTCCGCAACGGGCCCCTGCGGACGGCGGCCGTCGGCTGCGCCGTCATCGCGCTGATGATGGTCCTCAAGATCGACCATGGCATGGCCGGGCTCGCGGTGTCCTTCCAGATCACCGGCTGGATCGTCTCCATGCTCGTCCTCGGCGGCTACATCCGCGTCCACCGGGAGAACGCGGCCGCGGCCGTCGGGCGCGCCGAACGGGCCGAGCGCACCCGCGAGGAGGAGGCCCGCCGCAGGGTCGCCGAGGAACGCCTGCGCATCGCCCGCGACCTGCACGACCTGCTCGCCCACAGCATCACCCTGATCGGCGTGCAGACCTCGGTGGCCGCCCATGTCCTGGCCGCCGACCCCGGCCGCCTGGACCGGGCCGCCGTCGCCGGCGCCCTCGACGACATCGCCGAGACCTGCCGCACGGCCCGCGGTGAACTCCGTACGACGCTGGAGGTCCTGCGCGATCCCGGTACCCCGGACGCCCGCGGGCCGCTGCCCGGCCTGCACGGCCTGGCCGACCTCGCCCGGACGGCCGTGGGCGCCCAGGTGAGGCTCACGGTCACCGCGGACGAGGCGCCGCCCGCCGTCGGCGCCGCCGCCTACCGGATCGTGCAGGAGGCGCTCACGAACGCGGTACGGCACGGCGGCCGGGACGACCTGACCGTGCGGGTGCGGGTGTCCGAGGACGACGGTGCCCTCCACGTCCACGTCACCGACGACGGCGCGGGCGCCGGCACCGCCACACCCGGCTACGGCCTGGTCGGCATGCGGGAGCGGGCACGCAGCGTCGGCGGCACGGTGACCGCCGGGCCCCGCGAGGAAGGACAGGGTTTCGAGGTGACGGCCGTACTGCCACTGGGAGGAACGAGATGACCCCCGTCCGCGTGCTGCTCGCCGACGACCAGACCCTCGTACGGGCCGCATTCGCGATGCTCGTGGAGTCCGCGCCGGACATGGTGGTCGTCGGACAGGCCGCCACCGGCCGAGAAGCCGTCGACCTCGCCCGCGCCGAACGCGCCGACCTGGTGCTGATGGACATCCGCATGCCCGACCTCGACGGCATCGAGGCCACCCGGCTGATCGCCGCCGACGAGGACCTGGCCGGGGTGAAGGTCCTGGTGCTCACCACCTACGACACCGACGAGCACATCGTGGACGCGCTGCGCGCCGGCGCCTCCGGATTCCTGGTGAAGGACACCCGTCCGGCCGATCTGCTCGACGCGATCCGGACGGTCGCCGCGGGCGAGTCGCTGCTCTCACCGGGGCCGACGGCACGCCTGATCGAGCGGTTCTTGCGCAGCCCCTCCGCGCCGGTGACGGGCGGTCCCGAGCGCCTTTCGGACCGGGAGCGGGAGGTCCTGACACTGGTCAGCCGGGGCCTCAACAACACAGAGGTGGCCGAGGTGTTGGGGCTGAGCCCGCTCACCGCGAAGACCCACGTGAGCCGGATCATGGGCAAGCTCGGGGCGCGCGACCGGGCTCAGCTGGTCATCGTGGGCTACGAGTCGGGGCTGGTGATTCCGGGGAGCATGGGGGCGTGATCCCGCTGCACCGCGCGCTTCTCGTCGCCTCCGCGTTCCTCACCCCGCTCACCGCCGTCCAGCCCGCCCACTCCGCCCACTCCGCGCACGGCTGCGTCTCCTCCGTGCCGTACACGGCAGGGACGGGCGGCTACGACACCTACCGCATCCCCGCGCTCGTCATCACCGGCCAGGGCACGGTCCTGGCCTTCGCCGAGGGCCGGCACGACGGCGCCGGCGACACCGGCGACATCGATGTCGTCCTGCGCCGCTCCGCCGACGGCGGCTGCACCTGGGGCCCGCTGACGGTGGTGGCCGCGGGGGAGGGGAACACCCGGGGCAACCCGGCACCCGTGGTCGACCCGCGCTCCGGCGCGGTCGTGCTCGTGACGTCGTACAACGGCGGGTCCGTGACGGAGCAGCAGATCATGCGTGGCGAGGTCACGCCCGAGCAGGGCCGCCGGGTGTTCGTGCAGCGCAGCGGGGACGACGGCCGCCGCTTCACCCGTCCGCGGGACATCACGGCCGAGGTGAAGCGGCCGGGCTGGCGCTGGTACGCGACCGGCCCCGGGCACGCGGTCGCCCTGACCCGGGGCCGGCACTCCCCCGGAGGCGGGGCCCCCGGCCGACTGCTGGTCCCGGCCAACCACTCCGCCGCCCCGCCCGCCGGCTCCAGCGACACCGGCGTGGAGCCCAAGTACTACGGCGGCCACGCCCTCTACAGCGACGACGGCGGCCGCACCTGGCAGCTGGGCTTCGTCGACGGCACCTACGACGGCGCGACCAACACCAATGAGACAAGCGCCACCCAACTCCCGGACGGCCGCCTGTACTTCACCGCCCGCGACCAGAACGGCAAGGCCCCCGGCAACCGCCTCGACACCTACTCCACCGACGGCGGCGCCACCCTCGACCGCCCCTACGTCGTCCAGCCCACCCTGAACGACGTACCGGTGGTCCAGGGCAGCGTGCTCCAACTGCAGGGCCCCAAGGCCCCGCTACTGCTCACGGCCCCCTCCGTGCCCACGGCCCGCCGTGCCATGGCCCTGTGGTCCAGCAAGGACGCGGGCCGCACCTTCACGAAGCTGCTCACCCTGTCCGACCTGCGGGCCGCCTACTCGGACCTGGTCCAGCTCGGCGAGGACACGGTCGGGGTCCTGTACGAGACGGGGGCGAAGGGGACGTACGAGACGATCGAGTTCCGGCGGGTGGGGGTGTCTTAGCCCAGGAATCGTCCCCGGTTGAGGAATCAATGGACCGACTTTTGCCCATTGTTGATCCGATGGGCGTTGCTCGCACCACCCGCGCATGTGAGTGTTGAAGGTCGTTCACTGAATGAAATCAGTCGAACGGAACAAGACATTACCGGTGAGGGGGAAGGCGCTGTGGACAGCGCTGAGCCGACGGGATCGACGGGGGCGGCGGACGAGACCGAGGTGCATCCGCCCAGGTCGGTGCTTTCGGACATCGCGGAGCAGACGGTTCTGCGCGCGGGCCGTGCACCCTTGCCTCCTGCTGATGTCTCCTCTGTAGCCCCATCGCGTCCGAAATCCAGCACATTCGCCATCGCGAGGCAGGCCGCAGTGGCGACCGAAACGGCGGCCGAACCCGCACCAGCGGATGCACCGCAATCCGCAGCCGCACAGTCGGCCGACCGGCAAGACGCGCCGCTCTCTGCGGAACAGGTCATTCGTCTCAGGGTTCACCGGCGCCGGTTCCGCGCGCGCCTCGGCGACTTCCGGCGTCGCCGCGTCCTCGTCCCCTACGGGGAGGACGGCGCGGCCCTGACGGTGGAGACGCACGGGGCGCGCTGGCTGCTCGCGTTCACCGACGAGGCCGCGCTCGCGCTGTATGCGAGGGCACGCGGGGAGGGCGACCGGGCCTGGCGGTACCGGGCGGTGTGGGGCGCGGCGGTGCTGGACGCCGGCGTACCGGCGGTGACGGCCGAGGCCGGGCTGCCGTGCGGAGTGCTGGTGGACGCAGGCGACGGCGAGCGGGGGCTGGTGCTGCCGCCGGTCGTCGGGATCGTGCCGGAGGCGGTCGCCGTGGACGGGCCGGAGATCGACGGCAGCGACACGAGTGCGGAACCGGAGCACGTATGAGTGGCGGCCGGGACATGGGCCCGGCCATCGAGACCGGATGACCGACGGGGGAGAGACAGCAATGACGTCACCGAGCGGGGGCGGCCGGCCGGATCTGCAGGTGCAGGGGCTGAAGTTGATGGCCGAGGGCATCAACAAGGCGCTGAGCGAGATGGATTCGCTGGGTGGGATGAAGGGCTGGGCCGGCGCGGGCCGTGGTTTCACCGGCCTGGAGATGGACGGCATGGACGTCGGCGACGACCATCTGGGCGCGATGCTGCACACCTTCTGCGAGCGCTGGCAGTGGGGAGTGCGCGATCTGATGCAGGAGGGCAACGCGCTGGCCGAGGGGATGGGGCTCGCGGCAGGAACCTTCCACCAGACGGACGAGTACGTGAAGGGTTCGCTGAAGGTCGCCTACAACTCCGTGGTCGGGGATCCCTTCGCCTCGAACGAGCAGGTGGAGAAGGAGAGTCTGGACCAGATCAACCACGCCGCGGCGACGACGGGGTACGGCGCAAAGGACCGCGACAACCTGGTGAACTCCGTGAAGCAGACGGGGAAGGGCGCGCTCAAGGACCTGGAGACGAGCGAGGGCGTGCCGGGCAGCCCGGTCCCGGTCTCACCGTCCGTCGTGCGGGACGTGACCGGGACGGGTGACGGTAACTGATGTCGTTCACCAGCAAGTTCAACGGCGCCGTCGGGTCGCTGAAGTCCGGCTACGACCATGTCAAGCGGACGACGGGCCATGTCATCGACGAGGGCGCCCATGGCGTGGGCGATGCGCTCGACTGGGCGGGTGCGCATGGTGCGGCCGACAAGGTCGACGACTGGGGCGACTCGACCGCGTCCAAGCTCGGCGCGCACGTGGACGAGCAGCAGCTGGACGAGACCGAGGACCCGAAGGAACTCATCCACGGCGACCCGGCGAAGCTCCGCGCGACGGCGGGGCATCTGCAGAACTTCGCGAAGTCCTTCGGCGCGGTCGCGTCAGGCATGCAGAAGCTGGACTCGTCGGAATTCAAGGGCGAGGCGGCCGACACCTTCCGCAAGAAGTTCGCCACGCACCAGGTCAAGTGGCGTCAGGCCGGTGAGGCGTGCGGGGACGCGGCCTCGGCGTTGGAGAACTTCGCGCACACGGTGGAGTGGGCACAGGCTCAGGCGCGGGAGGCGGTGGCGAAGTACCGTGAGGGCAAGTCCGCCTCCAAGGCCCACCAGCAGAAGGTGGAGACGTACAACCACGCCGTCGATGCGGGCTCGAAGGACCCCGGGCCGAGGCCCTCGGAGCAGGACCCGGGCGATGAGGCCAAGCACGCGGCCGAGCAGATCCTGGCCGCCGCCCGACGCCAGCGCGCTCACCTCGCCGCAGAGGCCGCCGACCGCGTCGAACTCGCCTTCCAGCACGCACCTCATGAGCCGTCGGCCCTGAACCAGCTGAAACTCGACGGTGCCGACGCCTGGGATGCCGCCAAGACGGAGGACATGCGGTTCTTCGGCGGTTTCATGCGCGGGCTCGGTGACCTGAACAACCTGGCCCGCAACGCGAACCCGCTCGACCCGTACGCGATCACGCACCCCTACGAAGCGGCCCAGGCCAAGGTCGAACTGCTGGGCGGCGCCGTCCACATGGTCACCCACCCCACCCAAACGGCCGACGGTCTGTGGAACTCCTTCCTGGAGGACCCCGGCGGGGTCGGCGGTGAACTCCTGCCCCAGTTCCTGATCCCGGAGGCGGGGGCCGAGGGGGCCGCTGTGGACGGTGTCCGGGTCGCGGAGGACGGGGTGAAGGGGGCGGAGGAGGCGGCGGCCGGGGAACGCGGGGCGGAGGCCGGAGCCGAAGGCGCGGGCGGGAAAACCGCTCGCGACGAGGTGGACGAGAACCCGCAGAATCACTCCCGCGAAGAGGACGCCGTGGAGGACTGCGGCGACCCTGTTGACGTCGCCACCGGCAAGATGTTCCTTCCGCAGACGGACGCGACCTTCCCCGGCGTGCTGCCATTGGTCCTCAAGCGGCGGGTCGAGTCCGGCTACCACCTGGGCCGCTGGTTCGGCCCCTCTTGGTCCTCCACCCTGGACCAGCGTCTGGAGATAGATGCGCAGGGAGTCGTCTTCGTCGCGGAGGACGGACTGCTCCTGTCCTACCCCCACCCGGCGCCCGGCCTGCCCACCCTCCCCAGCCACGGGCCTCGCTGGCCCCTGGACCGCGTGGACGACGGCTACACGGTCACGGACCCGCACACGCTCCGCACCTGGCACTTCGGCGACCGGGGCGAGGGCCTCGCCGTCCTGGAGCAGATCGACGACCGCAACGGCAACTGGATCACGTTCGAGTACGACGAGGAGGGCACGCCGCTGGCCGTCGTCACGAGCGCCGGCCAGGGCGTCCGCGTCACGACGAACTCGGGCCGCGTCACGGCCTACCACCTGGCGGCAACCGGCCAGGAGCTGAAACGCTTCGGCTACACGGACGGCAACCTCACCGAGGTCGTCAACTCCTCGGGACTGCCGCTCCGTTTCACCTACGACGGCCCAGGCCGGGTCACGTCCTGGACGGATACGAACGACCGCAGCTACACCTACGAGTACGACGGCCAGGACCGCTGCGTAGCCCAGACCGGCTCCGCGGGGCACATGGCGACGCGCTTTGCCTACGGGGAGCCGGACCCGGAGACGGACCTGCGGGTGACCACGGCGACCAACGGCGAAGGCCACAGCACACGCTACTTGGTCAACGAAGCCCGGCAGGTGGTGACCGTGACCGACCCGCTGGGTGCCGAAACCCGATACCACCGCGACCGTTACAACCGCCTGCTGTCCCGGACGAACCCGCTGGGCCACACGACGACTTTCGAGTACGACGAGGCGGGTAACGCCACGCGGGTGGTCCGCCCGGACGGCCGTGAGGCGAGGACGGAGTACAACGAACTCGGCCTGCCGGTGAAGCTGGTGGATCCGGACGGCACGGTGATCCGGCAGGACTTCGACGAACGGGGCAACCGCACGTCGGTGACGGACCCGGCGGGCGGGACGACCCACTTCACGTACACAGAGGCCGGCCACCTGACGTCCGTGACGGATCCGCTGGGCAACACCACGAGGGTCGTGTGCGATCGCGGGGGGCTCCCGGTGGAGGTGACAGACCCGCTGGGCGCGGCGACGCGCTACAACCGGGACGCCCTCGGACGGGCCATCACGACAACGGACCCGACAGGTGCGGTGACCCGGCTGGAGTGGACCGTGGAGGGACATCTGTCGGCCCGTACGGCCCCGGACGGCACGACCGAGTCCTGGACGTACGACGGCGAGGGCAACTGCACCAGCCACACCGACCCGATCGGCGGCGTCTCCCGCTTCGAGTACACCCACTTCGACCTGCTGACGGCCCGTACGGGCCCGGACGGGGTCCGCTACGAGTTCGCCCACGACAGCGAACTGCGCCTGACGAAGGTCACCAACCCGCAGGGCCTGACGTGGACGTACGAGTACGACGCGGCGGGTCGCCTGGCGGCGGAGACGGACTTCGACGACCGCGTTCAGCTCTACACCCACGACGCCGCCGGACGTCTGGCCCACCGCACCAACCCCCTCGGCCAGGTCATCGCCTTCGAACGCAACGAGCTGGGCCAGGTTGTTCGCAAGGTTGCCGACGGCAAGGTGACGACGTATGCGTACGACTTCACCGACCAACTGGCCCAGGCCACCAATGGCGACGCGACCTTGACGTTGCTGCGCGACCGGCACGGCCGCCTCGTGTCGGAGACCGTCAACGGCCGGACGCTCAGGCATGGGTACGACGAGCTTGGGCGCCGCACGAACCGGACGACACCCGCTGGTACGGAGAGCGCGTGGACGTACGACATGATCGGCAATCCAACGGCCCTCACCACCCACGGTCACACGCTCACGTTCACCCACGACGCGCTCGGCCGTGAAACCTCACGCCACCTGGGCGAGGTGACCTTCACCAACGCCTACGACACCGTCGGCCGCCTCACCGCCCAGACCGTCAACGGCCCGGCCGACCAGCTCGTGCAGCATCGCGCCTACGCATACCGCCCGGACGGCTACGTCACTCGCATCGACGACCACCTTGGCGGCACCCGCCACTACGACCTCGACCCCATCGGCCGCGTCACCACCGTCCGAGCCGCCAACTGGTCGGAGTCCTACGCCTACGACGTCGCCGGCAACCAGGCCAACGCCGACTGGCCCGACGCCCACCCGGGAGCCGAAGCCCGAGGATTGCGCACGTACGAGGGCACCCGTATCACTCGCGCCGGCACCATGCGCTACGAACACGACGCCGCCGGGCGCATCACCCTCCGCCAGAAGACCCGCCTCTCCCGTAAACCCGACACCTGGCGCTACGCCTGGGACGCGGAGGATCGCCTCACCTCAGTAGTCACCCCCGACGGTACTCGCTGGCGCTACCACTACGACCCGATGGCCCGCCGCATCGACAAGCAGCGCCTTGCCGCCGACGGCGAAACCGTCGTCGAACAAGTCGACTTCACCTGGGACGGCACCACCCTCTGTGAACAGACCACCCGCAGCGCGCACACCCCCAACGTGGTCACCCTCACCTGGGGCCACGACGGCCTACACCCGCTTTCCCAGACCGAACGCATAACGGCTGCAGACGCTCCCCAACACGTAATCGATGCCCGCTTCTTCGCCATCATCACCGACTTGGTAGGCACCCCCACCCAACTCGTTGACGAAAACGGCACCCTCACTTGGCACACCCGCACCACTCTCTGGGGCACCACCACCTGGACCGCCAACAGCACCGCCTACACACCCCTCCGGTTCCCCGGTCAATACCACGACCGCGAAACCGGCCTCCACTACAATCACTTCCGACACTACGACCCGAATACAGCACTGTATGCCAGCCCTGATCCACTTGGGCTTGAGCCTGCATTCAATCCCAACGCATATGTTCAGAATCCCCATGTATGGACAGATCCACTCGGCTTGGCGCCGAGGTGTGGTGTCGGCGACGCACTGAAGGGGTGGAAAACACGATATTTCGAAGTGGGAAGCGAGAAGCTTCGACTCACCAAAGAGCGCATGCAACACATTCTGGAACGCCATCATCCATCGTATCGACGCGGTCCGGACAAGGCGATGCAGACGAATTTTCCGAAGAATATGTCCATACAGGATGTCGAGGATGCGATAGCGAGCGTAGTTCAGCAGAATCGGGGCTACATTGCAAGTCGAGGAGTTCAAGACAGCTATCAGGTGCACGGCGCCTATGACGGTAGGAGTTACACTATGGGAATAAGTCAGGGGCGTATCGGACAGTTCTTTCCGGTGGAGTAATAATGATCATTATAGAAACGTGCAAACGGCTTGAAGGTGGCCAATTTATCCCGTTCGGGGATGTTGCTGAAGTTCAGGAGGATATCGATCTGGTCGAGGGTGTGCTGGAAGTGGAGATCGATGGGATCTCGCTGATCAAAAAGAGTGAGTGGGACTACGTTTTCCCGTTGTGGTGCTATCTGTCGGACGCAGTGAAGGGGCTGCGTGGTACTGGCTTCGCCGCCTTTCAGTTTCCCGACCAACCCATCGAAGTGAGCCTGCGGAGAATTGGGCAAGATGTGGAGCTTTGCGTCCAAGTTGGTAAATCCGAATCGAAAGCGATTGTGGCTGAGTTGGAATTTCTCGCGGCTGTAAGGGCTCGCGGGGACGAATTCTTTCGGCAATCCCTTCGGTTGTCTCCAGGTAGTCGCAGTGTGATTGATGTTAGCCGACGTCACTTGCTCCAAGATCCCCCTGGATCCCCTCCGGAATGGAAGAACTGGAGAGAGCAGCTGGATCCTCGGCAGGTGAATGCGTTCTCCATGGCAGAAAGATCTATCGGTCGCAAGCTGACGCCCCCGGAAATCCAAGGCCTGATCTATAAGATTGCCGGACGGCGCATGGCATTCCATGACATTGTCGGCCTAATCCTACAATCTATTTCCGGATAGCCGCCAAGAGCCTTTTTGTGGCGAGGGAGTCGTACACCTCAGCGCCGACCAGCACAGCCAAGTCTCATCGTCGTAGCTTCCGTACCCTCATGCTCGAAATCAAGGGCAATAGGGCGGATCGCTCACCAACCCCGGACAAGTCATGGCAGGACTTCTCCGTCGGCTACATCCTTGGGCGCAGCCTTCATTTCGATGAGGAGGAGATCGGGGACCGGTAACGGAACGGTACGCATACGACGAGGCAGGCAACCAGACACAGGCATCGTGGCCGACGGATCACCCGGGCCAGGAGGCGGTGGGCGTCCGCGAGTACACCGGTACACGCATCACGCGTGCCGGAAACGTCCGCTACGAACACGACGCCCTCGGCCGTATCACCCTCCGCCAGAAGACCCGCCTGTCCCGCAAGCCCGACACCTGGCGCTACGAATGGAACGCCGAGGACCGCCTCTCCTCGGTGACGACCCCGGACGGCACCCGCTGGCGCTATACCTACGACCCGCTGGGCCGCCGCACCGCCAAACTCCGCCTCGGAGCCAACAGTGAGACAGTCGTGGAGCGGGTCGATTTCACCTGGGACGGTCCCACGCTTTGCGAACAGACGACGACGTCTGCGGACCTCCCGAACCCGGTCACCCTCACCTGGGACCACCAGGGCCTGCACCCCCTGACGCAAACGGAACGCATCACCGCGGCCGGCGCCCCCCAGAACGAGATCGACTCTCGCTTCTTCGCGATCGTCACCGACTTGGTCGGAAAACCCAGCGAACTCATTGATGAGCGAGGCGACATCGCCTGCCTCTCCAGAAGCACGCTGTGGGGGACAACGGTGTGGGCAGCGAACAGCAGCGCCTACACACCCCTGCGCTTTCCCGGCCAGTACTACGACCCGGAAACCGGACTCCATTACAACTACTTCCGCCACTACGACCCCGAGAACGCCCGGTACCTCAGTCCCGACCCCCTCGGCCTCACGCCCGCACCCAACCCGACCACCTATGTCCACAATCCGCATACGTGGAGCGATCCCCTCGGACTTTCGCCGGAAGGGTGCCCAGAGAACCCCTCGCACGAGTACTCAAGTAGTCGAAGTGAAGCCTTCTGAAAGGCGAAGCGGGACTTGGATATTCCGATGTCTCAGCAGCCAGACGAAATCCGTAGGATTCCCATGACAGATCGAACAGGGCAATAGGTCATGGACGCTTCACACAATCCGGTAATGACCCGAGAGTACGTGTATACACGAAATGACGGCAGCAGGGTCATTATCGAAGATCACGGCTATGGGCACTATTACGGTGAAGGTGGGGTGGGCGACCAATGTTCGCATTTCAACGTTCGCCCATGGGGCAACCCGCGAACTGGTAAGGTCCCGGGAACCGCACAACACTATGAGTACTAGTCCCGCCGGGGTGGAAGGTCGAGTCTTTATGTCATGGACGTCCTATCTGCATAACCCAGAGGGGGTTTCCGCCGTTTATGGGGGAGTCCCGCCGGAGCTCTGTGGGGTTCGTGTGCACGAGGTGATCCTGCACGAGGATGGGCCGACTCTGAAATTGCGGCTAGATCTCCCCCGCTACCCGGAACGGCCTCCGCGCAAATGGGCGGCACAAGGTTTCAATACTGTGCAAGTCGAGGTTGCACTGAGTGGCCTTCGTGTGATTGCGCTGGAAGGCTTCGGAACCGAAATCGAGGCCGACATTTCTCTTTCCGGAGAGAATGGCGTCACGCTCAATTTGACGTCGCCCGAGACTCGCGTCCATGCAGTCGCCGACACGGCCTACATCTCAAAGCTGACGGCATACATCAACGAGGCCTGAATTGGACAAGGAGACCACTCTGGTCAGGGATGGCTCCTACGTGAGTACAGCGACCACGGCCAGCCCACCGGGAGGATGATTCGATGGCATCCGGGCGGGGGGCATCACGGCCCGTATCCTTTTTGAAATTCTAAGATCGGTTCGACATGAGTTTCACCTTCAAATACCGCTTCCGCAGTCCGCTTGGAGGCCTCGCCGCTGACCTGCGAGCTGATTGGGGAGTCCCGGATTCCGGCGGGGAGTTCTGTCTGCAGATCGACCGGAAAACCTACCTGGCGCCGCCCGGAGGTATGCAAATTGGCGGGATGCGTCCTGGCTTTCCTTCGGGTTGGCAGTGCACGCACCGGATCTGCTTACCCGGCACTCCAAAGGTGTCATCGTTCGCGTCACTTCATTCACCTTCCCGCTGGCTCATTTCCGATCAGAAGTGGCCGCACTGGCCATGGATGGATGGGTCAGTGAAGTATTTTCCCTTCCCGATCGCGGACTACGCGTTGACTTCGACGAAAAGGCGGGCGATTACCAGTTTCGATGGGGTAGCTACGGTGACCCATTCGAGGATGACCTGTTGCGGTAGAGAGACTGTGCACGCTCGACAGCCGCGCTGCCTCACGGGCTCAACTTGCTCGTGTCCTGGAATTTTCCGAAGCAGACCACGTCGCTGTGCGTGTCGTGATCGCGAGTTCACCCGCGAATGTGGGGACTATTGGTTCGAGGAGTTCTCTTCGCTCGAACAGTTCTTCGAGAAGGGGTGATGGACCGTGGAATGGGTGACGCCATAAATATGCAGTATCGTGTGGCTGCATACTGGCTTAACCGTTGAATGAACGAGGCTCATGTCTGAACTGACTCGGTTGACTCGGGATTTGATCAAATCGACCTACGAGGAAGATGCGCCGAGGATCCCGGATCCGGTGCGAGACTTCGTCGAGAAAATCACATTCGCCAAACCTGAGGACATTCTTTCGGCTTTGCGTGATGTGTTGGCGGAGGACTGGATGGCGATGCCGGTCTGGGCTCGCAATCTGGCGTATCGGCTTGCCTGCTTGCAACGTCCGGACGACCCCGAGCTGCTACGTGAAGCGGCAGCCGATCTCCTCTCTTTTGGTCCTGATTGGGATGACTTCGCGGAAGAGCTGAAAGCGCGAGCGGCACAATTGGAAATGTGGAAAATAGCAGTAGACGCTGATGCGGAGGATCATAAAGCCACGCCTCAGAAGTCACGCGAGGAACTTATTCGGATTGTTCAGGCACTCATCGACGCGAGACTTCCAGAAGAAGAGGAGGATCGCCTTCTGGATGAACTGAGGGCAAGTGTACTGCACCCTCGGGTGTCAAATCTGATCTATTACTCTAACCCTCCACTGACAGCAGAAGAAGTAGTAGACCAGGCTCTCGCCTATCGCCCAATCGAGCTCTAGACCGCACCACCATTCAGGGAAGACTCCAGATCCAGGGCTTGTGTACTCGCCTGAGCGGACGCATTGGGGTCATTTTCGGCAGTTCGAAACAGATAATGGCTCTATGGTAATCGTCGAACATGCGCATGACCCTAAGGGGCTGCTTTTCCATGCAGGCGCCCCGAAGGGATTCACTACAGAAGAGCGAACTAGGAATGGGGTCAATTTTGGATGGGGTAATAGCAAGAAAGGATGCGGAACAATGACTCGCTACCGAGCCTTGGATAAACCCGGCGGAGATCACCACTTATTCTATAAAAGCTAGACGAATGGATTCGCCGTGAACGATGAAATCAAACTCCGTTTGGAAGCTATCGGCCTGGAGGTGATCGGCTCATTTTTTAGGATCAGGGCCGAGTGTCACCGACGCATTTCACCGAGTGGTTAACGTTGAGACGAGACCTGTCGAGGTGATCCCGCGAAACTCACCTGACAGCGACAGGCGGGTGAACGATGCTTGGAAGGCGCGCGCGGGACTATTTGGAGTGCTGGCCGCCGACGGTTCATTCCTCGCAGCCGGCAGTCTCGAGCACGGGTGGGTTTGCGTGAGGATGACCGGTGGGACCAATGTCTCCGCCATGCAGGATTCCGACGGTGACCTCCTCTTCGTCGCCCGAAACCTGAACGGGCAGCGCGTTTGCGCCACGAGTCGAGAAGGAGCCGAGTACTGGATCATTGAGGAGGACTTCTCTTAAGGGGATGCGCGAACCCAGGGGGAACAACCAGTCATGGTGTCGCAATTAAGGATCTGTGGTCGGCTTCATTGGCTCAGCAATCCAGAAGATGGTGATGTTGCAGGCTGACGGTATGTTCTGGTCAGTTTGGAAAATTGGAAGCCTGGAGAAAGGCGGTTTCAGGGGTTGTCGAAAATGGTTCGACAGCGTTTTTGAATAAGGGGAGAGATGACCGGCATCGCACTGAGGTCTGATGAATTCATGGCCATCTTTCAGATTACCCACCAGGGGTTGGAGCTTTCTAATGCTCAGCTATTGAGTATTGGCGCATCGTCGACCGAGGTAGCATTGCTGGCCGGGTCGGCAGGGGACGTGAGAAAGCTGATGTCGGACGTCTCCCGTATTCGTATCGAGGTCGCTGCAGATCTAGAATCGGCTAACGCACCCACCGTCGGCAGGGAAGACGCCACCGGAACTCCCACCATTTGGGTATCTGAAGCCACGGCAAACCTGTGGGGACGCTTGGCGGAATATGTCATCCAAGCATCGAGTCCTCGTGAACTTTCCCTTCGAACCGGCTACGAACAAATCGACCTGCGTCGGGCTGCGGCACGGATTGCAGATCTTACTCAGCTCATGTTGTGGACATCCGTCGTGATCAACCCTGAGGGCATCACCCGTATTTATCAGGGCGCCCCGCCGAACCTCTCCGGGGTTCGTTTGCGAGAAGTGGTGTTGGGCGTGGAGGGGCCGGAGATGAGGGTGCGTCTGGACCTCCCGGCCTATCCCGCTCAGCCTCCGCGGAAGTGGGCTGCGCAGGGTTTCAACACCGTCCAGATCGAGTTCGCCTTCGGTGGACTTCGCTCGATCACCCTGGCTTCGGTACGGATGTGACAACGGACATCTCCCTCATAGGAGGCGACGGCATTTCCGTCGACATCGTGGGTACCGGGACCCGTATCCGGGCCGTATGCGAGAGTGCATTCATTGCATCCCTGTCGGCGTATATCGACGGGGCGCGGCAGACTTCTGTCGCGCCCCGCTGATCCCTCCACGCCTGGCATCCCTACGGGGCGAACAGCTCCGCCACGTCCGTAGCATTCACCGCTCGCTGGGCCCAGATCTCCAGCTGGTCCAGGTCTGTGCACGTCTCCACGCGCTCGCGGACCGCGTCGGTCACCTGAATGCCGCGCCACTCCAGGATGTGGAGGACCATCTCGGCCTTGGCTTCGACTCGGCCCTGTTCCAGTCCCTGTTCCAGTCCCTGTTCCCGGCCCTGTTCCCGGCCCTGTTCCAGTCCCTGTTCCCGGCCCTCCTCGCGCACTTGCTCTGCGAGCGGGTGGCGCCAGAAGTACTGGATTGCCGTCATCAGGTCCCTCCACATCTGCTTCGCCTGGGGGTCTGCCAGGCATGAGTCGACGAACTGCACGAAGACCGCGGCGCTGTCGGGGTCGATGGTCCGCAGGGCGGATGCCAGGGATTCCAGTATGGCCGGGGCCTGCGGGCCACGCCCGTGTGTCATCGCGGAGAGCACCGCAAGGGGTACGTCCCGTTCTGCCTGCCGCTCGTCCGCGATCACCGGCACGTTGTCGGGACCCAGCACCAGCGGACGCACCGTCAGGGAGCGCCAGCCCGGGAAGCCGAGCTGGATCGGGCGCGAGGCCCACTTCGCAGTGGCGCTGCTCTGGGTGATGACGATGAGCACGGGCTCGCAGCGGTACTTCTCGTACAGGTAGGACAGGTAGTAGGGCCAGCTGCCCCGCTTGCGTTCGTCCTTCTTCCCCTGCGACTCGACGACGAGGAGGTATGTCCCCTGGTCCGTCTCCGCCCTCAGCAATGTGTCCACGCGCCGCTCGACCGGTTCGATCTCCGTGAGGTCGACGTTCAGCGCGGCGATCTCGTGGGGTTCGGGGAACGGCACGTGCAGCACCCGCTGTAACGCCCGGGTCAACAAGGCCGGGTCCTTCTGGAAGATCCGGTGTAACGCCTCATGTGACGAGCCGACCATCAGCTCTCCTTTCCGTACGACGTGATCAACGAGCTAGGCCGCCGCAAGTTCGCACCACACGTACTTGCCCCGGTTGCCGAACCGGGCGGATGGCTGCCAGCCCCAGTAGTCCGCGCACGCCACCACCAGGCCCAGCCCCCGCCCCTCCTCCGCCTCGCCCACCTGCCCCAACGGCCGAGGCGGTTCCGGCGGCCCGGGGGCCGTGTCCCACGCCCCGATCCACACCACCCCCTCCGCCGACCGGCGCACCCTCAGCGCGGCCGGCCCCTTCGTGTGCCGTACGGCGTTCGAGATCAGCTCAGCCGCTAGCAGCTCCGCTGTGTCCATCGGTCCGATCAGCCCGTGCATCGTCAGGATCAGTCGCAGGGTTCGGCGACAGATGGTGACCGCTCTCAGGTCGTTGGGGATGTAGAGGGTGTAGTCCCAGGACTCGGTTTCGGGCATGCGGCAGCTCCGGTTCGGTGGCTGGGGATTTCACGCGTGGTGGCGTTGCCGCGGCCGTCATGGCAGGACGGCGCGGTGCACTTCCCTTGCGTGTGCGTTATGTCACCGACCGTAGGGGGCATTATTTAGATCTCGCAAGCAGGTCGCGTAATCTGACCCCGAACGAGTTGCGATTGCTGGCGTGTTGGGAGGACCAGTCGGTGGCGAAGAGGATCGAGCCAACGGCACGTCAGATGCGCCTGGCGGTCGAGCTGCGCAGGCTCCGTGACGCGGCAGGCCTGACATCACGGGAGGCCGCAGCACTGCTCGGGGTGGCCGCTCCACAGATCAGCCAGATCGAATCTGGCCTTGCCGGGGTGAGCGAGAAGCGGCTGCGGCGCCTTGCCGCCAACTATTCGTGCTCCGACGATGAGTTGATCGAAGGCCTGGTGGCCATGACGAAGGACCGTACGAGGGGCTGGTGGGAGGGGTACCGGGAACTGCTGCCCACGCCGTTCCTCGACCTCGCCGAGCTGGAGCACCACGCCACGTTCCTGAAGGAGGTCCAGTTCCTCTTCATCCCCGGGCCTCTCCAGACAGAGGGCTACGCCCGTGCCATCTTTGCCGATCGGGTGCCCGGCCTCCCCGCCGAGGAGGTCGAGTTGCGCGTTCGCCACCGCATGCACCGCAAGGAAACCGTCGCAGTCACCCCGTACGAGGCAGTCATCCACGAGGCAGCACTGCGCATCATGGTCAGCGACCGCACCGCCTCACGGGCCCAACTCGCCCACGTCCTGGAGACTTCGGAAGCAGAGCACGTCACCGTCCGTGTCATCCCCTTCCAGCGAGAGGGGTTCGCCAGCGCCGCCAGCACCATGACGTACGCGGGAGGCGCCGTACCGAAGCTGGACACGGTCGTACGTGACGGCCCTCATGGAGCGGCCTTCATCGACTCCGAAGCGCAGTTGGGTGCCTTTCGAACGCTCTTTCATAAGGTGGAGGATGTGTCGCTCGACCCCGAGCGCTCGCGTGACTTCATCCACGAGCTGGCGAAAGAGCTGTGAGGCACTCCATGGGTACCCCCGACAACTGGCGGAAGTCGTCCTACTCCGGGCCCGGCGACGGGGACTCCTGTGTGGAGATCGCGACCGCCCTCACCCACATATCCATCCGCGACTCCAAGACCCCAGCCAGAGCCACCCTCACCTTTCCCACCGCAGCCTTCACCCCCTTCATCGAAGCCCTGAAGGGTACCGGGCCCACCCGGCCATAGAGCGGTCCGGCCTCCGAGGAACTTCCCGACCTGTCGGCGGCACCTGCGGCTCCGCCGGCACCGGCGTGAAGCCCAAGTACTACAGCGGCCAGGCCCTCTACAGCGTTGCCGAACGGGCCTGCCTGACGGCTCACGGCCCCCTCCGTGCCCACAGCCCGCCTCCCCCGACCTGTTTCAGGCGCTGTCGCCGTATGGGGGCTGCAGTGAGGTGAGAAATCAGCCAGACTCCGGCGCTGCCCCCTGTGCCGCGTTGCATCCGGCAATGTGCTGGTGTGATGATCCCGGGCGTGGTGGAACACGGGGCCGGGGTCGCCGACTCGGCGGGGCGGATACGCAGGTCAAGGCTGGCGGAGTACGCGGAGACGGCCGTGTCGGATGCACAGGCCGAGCCCTCACCGGCGGTGCACGCCGCCGCTCCTGCTCCCTCTGATGGGCATGAGGTCGAGCGCAGGCGCCGGGAGTTCGCGGCTGTGCTGGGCGAGTTCCGCCGTACGGCTGTACTGCTGCCGCTCGACGCGGACGAGACCCCGCTGACCGCCGATTTCGGTGGGATCCGCTGGATCCTGGCGTTCTCGGACGAGCGGGCGCTGGCGCGGTTCGCGATCACGAGGGGTGAGGGGGAGCGGGAGTGGGCGTATCAGCGGGTGCTGGGGGCGCGGTTGCTGGATGCCGGGGTTGTTGCGGTCGGGGTGCCGTGCGGGGTGGCCCTGGATGCGGCCGGTGGTGATGAGGGGGTGCTGTTCCCGCCGGTGGTGGGGATCGTGCCGGATGCGGCGGCAGTTGACCGTGTCGTCGGGGTGAGGGATGAGGAGGCACCGCGGTGAGCGGGGGCGAGGGCGAGGGCGGCAAGGACATCAGGGCCGCGGGGCTGGACGAGATCGCGAAGGGCATCACGCTGACTCTCGGCGAGCTGAAGGAGCTGGGCGTGGACAGCCTGGCCGGGGTGGGCCGGGGTTTCTCGGACCTGGAACTGTCCGGTCTCCAGCTGGGGCACGGGGATCTGACGTCGAAGTTCACGTCGTTCTGTGAGCGCTGGGAGTGGGGTGTGCGTGCGCTGGTGGCGGAGGGCAACACGTTCGCGGCGGGCGTGGGGCTGTCGGCGGGCACGCTGTACGAGACCGATCAGTACGTCGATGGTGCGCTGAAGATCGGTGTGAACTCGGTGGCGGGCAACCCGTATGCGTCCGAGGACGATGTCACGAAGATGAGCTGGGACCAGCTGAACCGGAGCAACGCGGACGCCCTGACCGATCCCGATTACAGCAAGCGGTCCTTCGAGGACGCGTGGCAGCACGGCAGGCAGAGCCTGAAGGACGCCGGCCGTGACGTGATGACCGCGCAGGTGGGGCCGGGGGGCCTGGGTGTGGAGGATCTCAACCGGGTGTCGGGGGCAGGTGACGAGTACGACGGGATGCTGGACGGGATGTTCGGTCCCTCGCCCGAGGAGCGCGCTCGTGCGGCCGAGCGGGGCGGTGAGGGCTGATGGGCGTCCTCGGTGACATCGGCGACGGCCTGAACAGCGGCCTGAAATATGGCAAGGACTTCTACGACGGCGGTAAGAAGGTCGTCGGTGAGGGCATCGACAAGGGCACCGACGCCATCGGTGCGGGCCTGGACAAGGCTGGTGCCCACGGCTGGGCGGACAAGGTCGAGAACTGGGGCGACGGGGCCGCCTCGGCTCTGGGGGCGACCCCGGGGGAGAAGCAGCTGGGCGAGAGCGACGATGCGACCGATCTGGTCCACGGCAACGCAGCGGACATCCGGGCCACCGCCAAGCACCTGAAGGACTTCCACACCGCGTTCGACAACGTCGGCCAGGGCATGCGGAAGCTGGACTCCTCGCAGTGGCAGGGCGAGTCGGCGGAGGCGTTCCGCAAGAAGTTCGCGATGCACCCGGTGAAGTGGCTGCATGCGGCGGATGCCTGTGCCAAGGCCGCCACGGCCCTGGAGACGTACGCGGAGACGGTGGTCTGGGCGCAGAAACAGGCCAAGGACGCCATCGACCTGTACAGGTCAGGAAAGGCTGCCTCCGCGAAGGCGAAGACCGCGTACGACAAACACTCCGACGCCTACAAGGCCGCCGTTGGGTCGGGCGACAAGGACCCCGGTCCGGACCCCGGCGACTTCGACGATCCCGGGGCCGCCGGCGTGAAGCGGGCCGGCGAGATCCTGAGCGAGGCGCGCACGCAGCGCAACACCGCTGCCGACACCGCCGCCAAGACCGTCGATGCGGCCCTGGCCCACGCGCCCGCCGAACCGCCCCCGCTGGCCCAGCTCAAGGCGGACGCGGCCGACGGCTTCGGCGCCGCCAACACCGAAGTCCTCCACGTCGGCGGCGGCATCATCAAGGGCACGGCGGGCCTGATGAGCATGGCCCGCGGCGCCAACCCGCTGGACCCGTACAACCTGACCCACCCCGCCGAGGCCCTGAAGCACCAGGCGATGACACTGGCCGGCCTCGTCTCCAGCGCCACACATCCAGAACGCACCCTGAAGCAGACCCTGGGCGAGTTCGCCAAAGACCCCTCCGAGTTCGGGGGACGACTCGCTCCCCAGGTGCTCCTGACCGACGGCGTGGGGCTGGGTGCGAACGGGGCGCGGGTTGCGGCCGGGGAGAAGCTGGCGGCGGGCGCCGAGCGTGAGGGAGCGGCGGGGCTCGAGAAGGCGGGCACCAGGACCGCTCGCGACGACGTGAGCGACGGCCCGCACGAAAGGACGCGCACCGACGACGCCGTGAAGAAATGCGGCGACCCGGTGGACGTGGCCTCCGGCAAGATGTTCCTGCCGCAGACCGACGTCACCCTCCCCGGGGTCCTGCCTCTCGTCCTCAAGCGACGCGTGGAGTCCGGCTACCGCCTGGGCCGCTGGTTCGGCCCCTCCTGGTCCTCCACCCTGGACCAGCGCCTGGAGATCGACGCCGAGGGGGTCATCTTCGTCACCGAGGACGGCCTGCTCCTGCCCTACCCCCACCCGGCGCCCGGCCTGCCCACCCTCCCCAGCCACGGCCCTCGCTGGCCCCTCGACCGCGTGGACGACGGCTACACGGTCACGGACCCGCAGACCCTGCGCACCTGGCACTTCGCCGACCGGGGCGAAAGCCTGGCAGTGCTGGAACAGATAGACGACCGCAACGGCAACTGGATCACGTTCGAGTACGACGAGGCGGGCACGCCGCTGGCCGTAATGACGAGTGCCGGTCAGGGCGTCCGCATCAGTATGGAGTCGGGCCGTGTCACGGCCTACCAGCTGATGGCGACCGGCCAGGAGCTGAAACGCTTCGGCTACATGGACGGCAACCTCACCGAGGTCATCAACCCCTCGGGACTGCCACTCCGCTTCACCTACGACGACTCGGGCCGGGTCATGTCTTGGACGGACACGAACGAGCGCAGCTATGTGTACGAGTACGACGACCAGGACCGCTGCATAGCCCAGACCGGCTCCGCTGGCCACATGGCAACGCGCTTTTCCTACGGGGAACCGGACCTTGAGACGGGCTTGCGCGTGACCACGGCGACCAACGGCGAAGGCCACAGCAGTCGCTACCTGGTCAACGACGCCATGCAGGTGATGGCGGTGGTCGACCCGCTGGGCGCCGAGACCGGTTACCGGCGTGACCGCTACAACCGCCTGCTGTCCCGGACGGACCCGCTGGGCCATACGACGACATTCGAGTACGACGAAGCGGGCAACGCCACGAGGGTGGTCCGCCCGGACGGCCGCGAGGTGAGGGCGGAGCACGACGAACTCGGCCTGCCGGTGAAGGTGGTGAGTCCGGACGGCACGGTGATCCGGCAGGGCTTCGACGAGCGGGGGAACTGCACGTCGGTGACGGACCCGGCGGGTCAAACGACCCGTTTCACATACGCGGAGACTGGCCACCTGACCTCCGTGACAGATTCGTTGGGCAACACGACAAGGGTCGTGTGCGATCGCGCGGGTCTCCCGGTGGAGGTGACGGACCCAGTAGGCGCGGTGACGCGCTACGAACGGGACGCCCTCGGCCGCGCGATTTCGACAACGGATCCGACGGGTGCGGTGACTCGCCTGGAGTGGACGGTAGAGGGTCACCTGTCGGGCCGTACGGCCCCGGACGGCACATCCGAGTCCTGGACGTACGACGGCGAGGGCAACTGCACGAGCCACACGGATGAGCTGGGCGGCATCTCTGGCTTCGAGTACACCCACTTCGACCTGCTGACGGCCCGCACGGGCCCGCACGGGGTCCGCTACGAGTTCGAACACGACGCGGAACTACGGCTCACGAAGGTCACCAACCCGCAGGGCCTGACTTGGACGTACGAGTACGACGCGGCGGGCCGCCTGGAGACGGAAACGGACTTCGACGACCGCACCATCACTTACACGCATGATGCGGCAGGCCGCCTCACCTCACGCAGAAACGTTCTCGGCGAGGTGGTGTTCTTCGAGCGTAACGAACTGGGCCAGGTGACCCGCAAGGACGTGGGCGGCCAGGTCACGACGTACGCCTACGACCTGACCGACCAACTGGCCCAGGCAACCGGCCCCGACGGCGTCGCGCTCACCCTCCTGCGCGACCGCCACGGACGCCTGCGCTCGGAAACGGTCAACGGCCGCACACTGAGCTACACGTACGATGTGCTGGGCCGTCGCACGAGCCGCACCACCCCGACCGGCGCCGTCACCACTTGGTCGTACGATGCCATCGGCCGCCGCACCGGTATGGTGGCCTGCGGCCGCGCCATCGACTTCATCTATGACGAGGCAGGCCGCGAACTGTCCCGCCACATCGGCGGAACGATCACCTTGGGCCACACCTTCGACGCACTGGGTCGCCTGACGACCCAGTCGGTAACTGATGTGGGCGGCCGAGCGGTTCAACACCGGGCCTACGCCTATCGAGCCGACGGCAACTTGGTAGGCATAGAAGACACCCTCAATGGCTCCCGCCGCTTCGACCTGGACGCGGCAGGCCGAGTGACAGCGGTACACGCGGCGAACTGGACGGAGCGCTACACCTACGACGAGGCCGGCAACCAGACCCAGGCGAGCTGGCCGACGAACCACCCGGGCCAGGAGGCCGTCGGTACCCGCACCTACACAGGCACCCGCATCACCCGAGCGGGCAACGTCCGTTACGAACACGATGCCCTCGGCCGCATCACCCTCCGGCAGAAGATGCGCCTTTCCCGCAAGCCGGATACCTGGCGCTACGAATGGGACGCCGAGGACCGCCTGACCTCGATAGTGACTCCGGACGGGACCCGCTGGCGGTACACATACGACCCACTCGGCCGCCGCACCGCGAAACTCTGCCTCGCGGCAGACGGTGAAACGGTTGCAGAGCGTGTCGACTTCACCTGGGACGGCAACACACTCTGCGAACAGACCACGATGTCCCGTGATCTCGCTAACCCGGTCACTCTCACCTGGGACCACCAGGGCCTGCGACCGATCACTCAGACCGAACGTATCGTCGCGTCCGACGCACCCCAGCGGGAGATCGACTCCCGCTTCTTCGCCATCGTCACCGACCTCGTCGGCGTCCCCAGTGTGCTCCTCGACGAGCAGGGCGAGGTCGCCTGGCACGCCCGTGCCACTCTGTGGGGCACCACCGCTTGGGCGAAGAACAGTACGACGTACACGCCACTGCGATTCCCCGGCCAGTACTACGACCCCGAAACAGCCCTTCACTACAACTACTTCCGGCACTACGACCCCGAAACCGCCCGCTACGCCACCCCCGACCCGCTCGGACTTGTCCCGTCGCCCAACCCGGTCGCCTACGTCACCAATCCCCACATGTGGGCCGACCCGCTCGGGCTGAAGTGCGAGCCGCCCGAGGGATACACCTCCCAGCCTGCTTTCAAGAACGATCTGTACCACCCCGACGCGGTGGCACGACGAGAGCGCGAACTGCGCGATTTGTACGGGATCAAGGAACGCCCGTCGAGCAGCATGATCGGAGCCAATGGGACACAGGTGACGAGCAAGACCATGTGGTATCACGGGCCCTACCGGATCGACGTCGAGAATCCGAATCCAGGGCAGCGAGCCGGGCAGTTGCATTTCCAGGACGTGAGCAACCCCACTGCGAAGTATCAGTACAATTTCAACGAAGGAAAGTTCGACGGATTGCCACGCTCGGTCGAACGGGAAGTAAGCAAGATTCCTGGTTTCGAGGCAGGTATCCGCAAGGGTCTCAGGGTGCTGGGAGAGGAATAGCGATGAGAATGAATGGCAGGATGTTCGGCCTTGCAGGTGCCGACCTTCCCTCGGTCCGTCCGGACGACGTTCCTGACGCGTACCGTGCGATCACGGAAGGAGGCTGGACCGTGGACGGGAATGGTGCCTACCTGCTTTCTGCGTTGGAGGTCGGGTACCATGGATCCACCTCTGAGAAATTCGAGGACATTATCCACTTCGAGGCCACCGTGAACGGACGCGCCATGATGGATTATGACCTCCCCGTTTCAGCTCCTGAAAGGCAGAATCGACTTCTGCGGCGCTCCATCGCCTACGCCTGTCTGGCCTTGCGGGCCTCTCCTGTGGAAAGCGCGTACGAGATTTTGGGTTATGTTTCCCTTTCGGGAGGTGCCATGTCGGACGATGCTCTTACTGCCAGCGTCACCTTTTGTACGCGCCGTCCCGGCATCCCTCCCTACATTGGCAATATTTGGGACTATTCCGAGGAATCGCTGCTTGAGCTTTCCAAGGATGATGCGGTGCGGATGCTGAAGGACCGGGGTCCAAGTTGACGGTCCGTCTTGACCTCCCGGACTATCCCGCTCGGCCCTCGCGGAGGTGGGCTGCGCAGGGTTTCAACACCGCGCAGATCGAGATTGCCTTCGGCGGACTTCGATCAATCACCCTGGATGGCTTCGGCGCTGATGTGGCAGCGGACGTCGCTTCACGAGAGGCCACGTGATTTCCGTCGACATGGTGGCGCTCGGCACCCGTATCCGGGCTGTCTCCGTCGCGGGCCTGTCCGCGTATGTCGACGGGGAATGGTCGACCGTGAGTGGTGCGGAACCGGACTTTGCGAGTGGCCTGGCCACAGCGGGCCTGAAGTATCTGGGGATGGTCGGCTCTTCCGCCCCGCTGATCCCTCCGCACCTCGCATCCTTTGCGAACTCGACCGCCACTGAAGGGCAACGGCACCTGCGGCTCCGCCGTCACCGGGCAGTCGATGATCCCCCGCAGGTGCAGCGCCGCCTTGAACGCGCGCCCGGCCCGGACGAGCTGCCGCCCATCCGGGCCGGGGCCCCGACGCCTACCGGAAGCGGTCAGGAGGATCAGAGGCTCGGGCGTCGCCGGGCGACGAGGGCGGCGATGTCGTCGTCGAGCCGGCCGCCGCTGTAGGCGATCAGGTCGCGGTGGAGATGGTCGAGGATCTGGTGGGGCGTCTCGCCGGTCCATGAGCGGACGCGCTCGGCGAGCGGGTAGAAGGTGCCGGAGCGGTCGCGGGTCTCGGTGACCCCGTCGGTGTACAGCAGGAGCTGGTCTCCGGGGTGGAAGGGGGTGAGGTCGACGTGGTATCCGTCGCTCACCAGGTCGCCCAGGTTGAGTGGCGGCGAGGGGGAGGCGGGCTCCAGCTCCCGTACCTTGCCGCGGTGCAGCAGCAGCGGGGGCGGGTGGCCGCAGGTGACGGTCCGGACGACCGGTTCGTCGTCCGGGATCTCGGCCAGGAGCGCGGTGGCGAAACGTTCGGTGACGACCTCCGAGCCGGGGATCTCCGGGTACGTGGAGGCGTTGCGGCTCACGCTCGTCTCCAGGCGGCACGCGAGGTGGGGCAGGTCGGGCGCGTCGTGGGCGTTCTCGCGGAAGGCGCTGAGCAGCATCGCCGCCGCCTGCATCGCGAGCAGGCCTTTGCCGCGTACGTCGCCGATGAGCAGCCGTACGCCGTGCGGGGTGCGTACGGCCTCGTACAGGTCGCCGCCGATCCGGGCCTCCGCCGCAGCGGCCACGTACAGGCTCTCGAGTGTGACGTGACCGAGGTGCCGCGGTATCGGGTGCAGCACCGCCAGCTGGGCGGTCTCGGCCACTGAGCGGACCTGAACCAGCTGATGGGCGCGTCGGTCCAGCAGGCGGTTGAAGAAGACGGCGAATGCCGCAGTCGCGACGAGGCTGGCCAGCTCGGAGTAGGCGGTCACATCCCGCAGCGCGTCGAACTCCGCCATCAGGCCGACGAAGCCGGCGCACGCGCCCATTCCGATGAGCACGGTCCCCCACAGAGGCAGCAGCGCGGCGGCGGAAATCATGGCTGTGGCGAGGAAGGCGTCCGGCCTGACGTCGCGGGGTGTGACGAGGCCGATGAGCAGGCCGATGAACAGCAGCAGAGCAGGCAGGAGGGGCAGCAGCCTGCCCCACACGCCGGCGCCGTGCGGGACCCCGCGCTTCTCAGCAGACCTCGCCATCATGCCGCTCCCCCAAGGCCGCACAGGTCGAGTGCAGCTCAGGTCCGGACGTCAGGCCACTATTTTGGGTAATTTTATCGCTTCTCGCCTGTCGTCCCTGAACACCATGTGAGCAGTGGTGACGCACAGGCATCACCAGGTACCCGCACGTAGGGCCGACTGATCCGAACGAAACCGCCTACAGCAGCCCCGCCCCCGCCAGGAACTTCCCCACCTTCGCCACCTCGTCCCCCGACAACGGCACCTGCGGCTCCGCCGTCACCGGGCAGTCGATGATCCCCCGCAGATGCAGCGCAGCCTTGAACGCGCCGAGAGCCGACGAGCTGCCGCCCATACGGGCAGGATCTCCCACCCCCACCATCCCGAACAGCGCGCACAACCGCTCCTGTTCGGCCCGTGCGCCGTCCCAGTCGCCCGCCCGGCACAGGCGGTACAGGCGGACGTAGCCATGCGGGTCGACGTTGGCCAGGCCGGGCACCGCGCCGTCGGCGCCCAGCGCGAGCGCAGAGTCCATGGTCACCTCGGAGCCGGTCAGGACGCTGAAGCCGGCCAGGGCGCGGGCCCGGGTGACGACCTCCCGGAAGGAGCCCAGGTCCCCGCTGGAGTCCTTCAGCCCCGCCAGCACACCGTCGCCGGCCAGGCCCAGCACCACCTCGGCGGGGAGCTTGGTGTGCACGGCGACCGGGATGTCGTAGGCGATCAGCGGGACCGGGCTCGCGGCCGCGATCCGGCGGTAGTGGTGGACGATCTCGGCGGGGTGGGTGCGGGTGTAGAAGGGGGCGGTGACGACGACCGCCCCGGCGCCGGCCGAGGTGACCGCGTGGACGTGGTCGAGGACGCGCGGGGTGGTCATGTCGATCGCCCCGGCGAGGACCGGCAGCTGACCGGCCACATGGCCGACGACCGCCTCGACCACCAGCCTGCGCTGCCGGTCCGTCAGAAAGGCCGCTTCGGAGGTCGAGCCGAGCAGGAAGAGTCCGTGCACCCCGGCCTCGGCCAGATGGTCGACCAGGCGGAGGAGCGAGGGGACGTCCACCTCGCGTTCCGGTGTCAGGGGCGTGCAGACGGGCGGTACGACACCGGTCAGCGGGGTGGGAAAGGTCATTCAATGCTCCTGGGCAGGCTCTGGGTTGCCAGGTCGCGGGTCGACTGGTCCTCCTCCACAGGATGGTGGCAGCGGAAGCGGTGTCCGGGCTGCGACGCGGCCGAGAAGTCCGGCATCGCACCCGCACAGACCTCGTCGGCCTTCCAGCAGCGGGTCCGGAACGGGCAGCCGCTCGGCGGGCGGGTCGCCGAGGGCACCGGGCCGGTCAGCGGGATCGGGTCGATGGGGTCCAGCAGGCCGGGGGTCGCGGAGAACAGGGCGCGGGTGTACGGGTGCCGGGCGGCGTCGGTGACCCGGGCGGCCGGGGTCTCCTCCACGATCCGGCCCAGGTACATGGTGATCACCCGGTCGCTCATCCGCCGTACCGTCTGGATGTCGTGGGAGACGAAGACGAGGGCGAGACCGAGGCGTTCCTTCAGGTCCAGGAGGAGGTTGAGGATCTGGGCGCGGACCGAGACGTCCAGGGCGCTCGTCGGCTCGTCCGCGACGACGAGACCCGGGTCAAGGGCCAGTGCGCGGGCGATGGCGACGCGCTGGCGTTGCCCGCCGGAGAGCTGGCCCGGGAGGGCGTCGGCCAGCGCCCGGGGGAGACCCACCAGGGCCATCAGCTCCCGTACCCGGTCCTCGCGTTCGGCTCGCGTGCCGCGGCCGTGGACGTCGAGCGGGTCGCGCACGACTCGGCGTACCGTCAGCCGGCGGTTCAGGGCCGTCGACGGGTCCTGGAAGATCATGCCGGTGCCCGCGCCGACCGTGGCCCGGCGTTCGGCGGGCGGCATCGACCACAGGTCACGGCCCTGGACCGACACCGTCCCGGAGGTCGGCCGCTGGATGCCCACCAGCACCTTCGCCAGCGTCGACTTCCCGCATCCCGACTCGCCGACCACGCCGACCGTCTCGCCGGGCGCCACGGTGAGATCGGCGCCGGTCAGGGCGTACACCCGGTCGCGGGCGAACACGCCGCCGCTGCGGGCCTTGTGGACGACATGGGCGTCCCGGACTTCCACGACAGAGGTCACCGCACGGCCCTCCACGACAGCGGTCACTGCACGGCCTCGCTCTCCGCCGACGTCAGCTCCACCGCCGGGTGGTGGCAGGCGGTCGTGTGTGTGGGCGTGCCCGCGAGGACCGGCGCGGTCGTGTGGCAGACCTCGGTGGCCAGCGGGCAGCGGTCGGCGAAGCGGCAGCCCGCCGGGAAGTCCGCGGGGGACGGTACGACCCCCTTGATCTGCGTCATCCGCTGTTCGGCCGACTCCAGCGAGAGCACGCTGCCGAGCAGCCCGCGCGTGTAGTGATGGGCCGGGGCCTCCACCAGGTCGGCGGTCACGCCGGTCTCCACGATCTGGCCGCCGTACATCACCACCACCCGGTCGGTGACGTCGGCGATCAGCGCCAGGTCGTGCGAGACCAGGATCAGCGCGAAGCCCAGTTCCTCGCGCAGCCGCAGCAGCAGCTCCATGACCTGGGCCTGCACGGTGACGTCCAGGGCGGTGGTCGGCTCGTCGGCCACGATCAGGGCGGGGTCGCGGGAGAGGGCCATGGCGATCAGGACCCGCTGGCGCTGGCCGCCGGAGAGTTCGTGCGGGTAGCTGCGCAGGGTGCGGTCCGGGTCGAGGCCGACCATCGACATCAGCTCGTGCGGGGTGCGGCGGCCGCCGCGGCGTACCAGCTGCTTGAGCTGGGCGCGGATGGTCATCGCCGGGTTCAGCGAGGACAGGGCGTCCTGGTAGACCATCGCCATCTCGTGGCCGAGCAGCCGCCGCCGTACCCGCATCGGCTCGGTGAGCAGGTCCCGCTGGTGGAAGCGGATCTGGCCGCGCACCCGGGCGCCCTTCGGCTGCAGGCCCATGACGGTGAGCGCGGTCAGCGACTTGCCGCAGCCCGACTCGCCCACCAGGCCCAGCACCTCGCCGGAATGCACCTCGAAGCTGACGCCGGCCACGATGTCCACGCCCCGGTGCCGGTCCGGGAAGCCGATGGCGAGGTTCTCCACGGCGAGGACCGGCTGACCGCCGGGGGCGGGGCGGGGGCGGGCTCGTGCCCGCAGACGCCGGGCGGCGTCGGTCAGGCCGGGGAGCGGGAGCACCTCGCCGGTGCCGGGTTCCGGTGCCTCCAGGTGGTCCTTCGGCGCCTCCACCTCCCGGGGTGCCGGGGCCGCCCAGGCGTCCGAGACGCCCTCGGAGAGGATGTTCAGGCACAGAACGGTGAGCAGGATCAGCAGCCCGGGGAAGACGGTCGCCCACCAGCCGCCGGTCAGCACCATGTTCTTGCCGTCGGCGATGACACTGCCCCAGGACGGGTCCGGGGGCCGCACGCCCGCGCCGATGAAGGACAGCGACGCCTCGAAGACGATGGCCTCGGCGACCTGGACCGTGCAGAAGACGAGGACGGGGGCGGCACAGTTGACGGCCACGTGGCGCAGCACGATGTGCGGGGTGCGGGCGCCGATCACGCGCTCCGCCGTCACATAGTCCTCGCCGTACTGGTCGAGCACGTTGGCCCGCACCACCCGGGCGACCGGCGGGGTGAACAGGAAGGCGATCGCGCAGATCAGGACGCCGATCCCGCCGCCGAACACGGCGACCAGCACGGCCGCCAGCGCGATGCCCGGGAACGCCATCACCACGTCCAGGCAGCGCATCAGCGTCTCGTCAACGGCCTTGCGGGAGGTGGCCGCGAGCGCCCCGAGCAGCGCGCCGACGACCAGCGCGAGCGCGGTCGCGCCGAGACCGATCGCCAGCGACCAGCGGGCGCCGTACATCAGCCGGCTGAGGATGTCCCGGCCGAGGCTGTCCTGGCCCATCCAGTGCGCGGCCGACGGATGTCCGGAGCCGTCGACCGGATCCTGCTGGTCGAGCGGGTCGTGCGGGGCGAGCACCGGGGCGAGTACGGCGACCAGGACGACCAGCGCCAGGAAGCAGACGGCGGCCTTCGACAGCAGGGGCAGCCGGCGCCAGCCGCGCAGCCGGACGCCGGGCCGGGAGAGCCGCTCGGTGAGCTCCGCGCGCGTGACCATCAGGCCGCCCTCAGACGTGGGTTGACGAGCAGATAGAGGATGTCGATGACGAGGTTGACGACGACGAACCCGGTGGCCGTGGCCAGCACGACGCCCTGGACGACGGCCGGGTCGCCGTTCTGCACGGCGTCGATCATCAGCTTCCCCATGCCGGGCAGCGAGAAGATCGTCTCGATGACGACCGCGCCGCCGAGCAGATAGCCGACTCTGAGGCCCAGCACGGTCAGCGGGTTGACGAGTGCGTTGCGCAGCACGTTGCGGCCGACGACCACCCGGGGCGGCAGCCCGCTGCCGATCGCGGTGCGCACGTAGTCCTTGTCCAGCTCCTCCACCACCGACGTCCGCACGATCCGGGTCAGCTGGGCGGCCACCGGCAGGGACAGCGCGAACGCGGGCAGGGCCATCGTCCTGAGCCAGCCGGTGAGGGAGTCGGCCGGGTTGATGTAGCCGCCGGTCGGGAACCAGCCCCGGTCCACCGCCAGGTACTGGATCATCAGCAGCGCCAGCCAGAAGCCGGGCGCGGCGACCCCGACGAGCGAGACGACCCGGATGACCTGGTCCGGCAGCCGGTCCCGGTAGACGGCCGCCGTGACGCCCCCGGCCAGCGCCAGCACCACCGCGATGCCGAGGCCCAGGAAGGTCAGCTGGAGGGTGAGCGGCAGCGCGGTGGTGACCTGGTCGACCACCGGGGCCCGGGTCAGGGCGCTGGTGCCGAGGTCGCCGTGGAGCAGATCGCCGACGAAGTGGACGTAGCGCACCGGGAGCGGGTCCAGCAGGCCGTTGCGCTCCCGGAAGTCGTGCAGCTGCTGCGGGGTGGGGTTCGCACCCTGGAAGAACGCGGACGCCGGGTCGACGTCCGAGAACCGCATCACCAGGAACACGAACAGCACGATCCCGAGCAGCAGCGGCACCAGCAGGGCGACCCGGCGCAGCAGGATCCGTACGACAGCCGTCATGCCGTCAGATCCACTGGGCTTGCAGAAGGTTGATGCCCGGGTAGGGCTGCGGCCTTATCCCGCCGAGCTCGCGCGGGTCCCAGGCGGTCATCAGCTCGTTGTGGACGACCGGGTAGAGCACAGCCTGCTCGGCGACGACGTCGACATAGTCCTGGACCATCGTCTTCTTCTTCGCCGCGTCCGGCTCCCGGGTCGCCCGGTCCATGTCCTTGAACAGCTGCCTGGCGACGGGGTTGTCGACCCACCGGGTGTACTGCATCCACAGGTTCTCGGGGCCGTAGTTGTAGTGCATGATCAGGTCGGCGTCGAGCCCGAACTGGTTGGGATTGGAGGCCGCGGCCACCACCTGGTAGTCCTGCTTCTGGTCCATCTTGGTGAACACCGCCGTGGTCTCCTGCGGTGCCAGGGTCGTCTCCACGCCGATCGCGTCCCAGGAGGCCTTGACGGTCGGCAGACAGTCCACGATCCAGCTGACGTTCACGGCGAGGATCTCGACCTTCAGACGGGTGACGCCCGCCGCCTTCAGCAGCGCCTTCGCCTTCTTCGGGTCGTAGTCGTAGACGGTCTTGGCCCGCCGGTAGCTGGGATTGCCCTCGTTGAGGAACGACGACGCCGGCTTCCCGCGCCCCTTCAGCGCGACCTGCACCATCTTCTCGGTGTCGATCGCGTAGTGCAGTGCCTGCCGCACCCGCACGTCGTCGAAGGGCTTGTGCTTGGTGTTGAACATCAGGAACAGGTTGTTCATCCCGGCGCCGCCCGCGACCTTCAGGCCGCCCTGTTCCAGCCGCGCGATGTTGGCGTAGGGGATGTTGTCGGCGATCTGTGCGCCCGCGCCGGTCCCGGAGATCTTCGCCACGCGCGGGGCCGCGTCCACGATCGTCAGCCAGTTCATCCGTTTGAAGGCGGGCCTGCGCGGGCCGTTGTACGCGGCGAACGCCTCGAAGGTGGTGTTCGACTTCGGGTGGTGCGCGGTCTGCCGGTACGGCCCCGAGCCCACCGCGAGCCCCTTGATCGCGTCGTCCCAGGCGCCGGGCCGGGAGAACACGTGCTTCGGCATGACCTTGGCCAGCGTGAGCCGGGCGAGCCCGTCCGGGAAGGGGAACTTCAGGACCAGCTCGACCGTCCGCGCGTCGACCTTGCGCGCCTCCTTCAGCCAGCTCACGAAGAAGCCCTTGGCGAGGGTCTGGGTCTTCGGGTCGAGGATCCGGTCGAAGACGAAGACGACGTCGTCGGCGGTGACCGGCTTCCCGTCGTGGAAGGTGGCGCCGGAGCGCAGGGTGAACCGCCAGGTCGTGGCGTTCGGGTCCTTCGGCACCTCCGTGGCGAGCGCCGGGTACGGCACCCGGGAGATCGGGTCGGTGTCGAGCAGTCCCTCGTAGATGTGGTTGTTGGCGGCCATGGCGAACGCGGACGCCGTCTGTGTCGGATCCCAGCTGCCGTCGTTGCCGTATCCGATCACCGCGGTCAGCGTGCGGTTCTTGCCGCTGCCCCCGTTCCCGGTGTCGTTCGTGGACTCCGGCCCGGCGGAACAGGCCGCCAGCGTCGGCGGAAGGACGGCGGCCGCGCCCAGCGCCCCCGAGTACTTCAGGAACGACCGGCGGCGCGCTGCCGGCACGTCGTGGGTCACGTCGTCGCGCACGGTTCCTCCAGCGAGGTCGGGGGGAGGGGGATATGCGAGGGAGGGGGGAGGTACGACGTCCTACGTCCGGTCGGTCAGCGCGACCATAGGAGGGCCCGTGGGGGCGGTCAAGAGATCGCACACGAATGGCCTAGCCGCCACAGGTCTGACCAATGGCGGGGTGAAATGGCCGGAGCAGGGCGCGAGTTGACGCAGATGGGCGCGGCTGCACGGCATCGCTCACCGGCGTGCCGACCGTGCGTCGGGAGGACAGACTCCGGCCGAGTGTAGGCACGCTGGGCCACCAGTGGCATGCGAAGCGTGAAATTGCCGGGGGCAGGGGAGCCACCGGAGGTGGACGTGATGAAACTCCCCGTCGGCTCCTGCGCCGTCGACACCCGTACCGGACGCCTCGGCATCGTCATGGGGTACGAAGGGCCGTATGTCCAGCTGCGGCCCTACGGCGGTGGACGGGAGTGGGACGCGAGACCGGAGGCCGTCCGCCAGGCCACCCCGGGCGAGCGACTGAGCGCGGCGACGGCCCACGCCAACGCGCGCAGCAGGGGCGAGGTGCCTTGAAGAGCCGCCCGCGGCCCCGGGATGCGGGACGGGCGGGCAGAATGGAGCCATGAGTCTGTTCCGCGACGACGGCATCGTGCTGCGCACCCAGAAGCTGGGAGAGGCGGACCGGATCATCACGCTGCTCACGCGCGGTCACGGGCGGGTGCGCGCCGTGGCTCGTGGGGTGCGGCGGACCAAGTCGAAGTTCGGGGCCAGGCTGGAACCGTTCTCCCACGTCGACGTGCAGTTCTTCGCACGGGGCAGTGAGCTGGTCGGACGCGGGCTGCCGCTGTGCACGCAGAGCGAGACGATCGCTCCGTACGGCGGCGGGATCGTGACCGACTACGCCCGGTACACGGCCGGCACCGTCATGCTGGAGACGGCCGAGCGGTTCACCGACCACGAGGGCGAGCCCGCCGTCCAGCAGTACCTGCTGCTCGTCGGCGCGCTGCGCACCCTCGCCCGCGGCGAGCACGCCCCGCACCTCGTCCTCGACGCCTTCCTGCTGCGCTCGCTCGCCGTCAACGGCTACGCCCCCAGCTTCGGCGACTGCGCGAAGTGCGGCATGCCCGGACCGAACCGGTTCTTCTCGGTCGCCTCCGGCGGCAGCGTCTGCGCCGACTGCCGGGTGCCCGGCAGCGTCGTACCCTCTCCACAGACCCTGGTGCTGCTCGGTGCTCTGCTTACGGGAGACTGGGAGACGGCGGACGCGTGCGAGGCGCGCCATGTCCGGGAGGGCAGCGGGCTGGTGTCCGCCTACCTGCACTGGCATCTGGAGCGTGGGCTGCGCTCGCTCAGATACGTCGAGAAGTAAGAGCGTCGCGAAGCAAGAGGGAGACGAGAAGCACATGGTCGTACGCGGAATCCTGGGACGCCAGCGCCGCGACTACACGTCGCCGGAGCCGCACCCGTCCGGCGCTCGCGCGCCGAAGCTCCCGGGCGAGCTGGTACCGAACCACGTGGCGATCGTCATGGACGGCAACGGCCGCTGGGCCAAGGAGCGCGGGCTGCCGCGCACCGAGGGGCACAAGGTCGGCGCCGAGCAGGTCCTGGACGTGCTCCAGGGCGCCATCGAGGTCGGCGTCCGCAGCATCTCGCTGTACGCCTTCTCCACCGAGAACTGGAAGCGCTCGCCCGACGAGGTCCGCTTCCTGATGAACTTCAACCGCGACTTCATCCGCAAGACCCGTGACCAGCTCGACGGGCTGGGCATCCGGGTGCGCTGGGTGGGCCGTATGCCCAAGCTGTGGAAGTCGGTCGCCAAGGAACTGCAGGTCGCCCAGGAGCAGACCAAGGGCAACGACAAGCTCACCCTGTACTTCTGCATGAACTACGGCGGCCGCGCGGAGATCGCGGACGCCGCGCAGGCCCTGGCCGAGGACGTGAAGGCCGGGCGCCTCGACCCGTCGAAGGTCAACGAGAAGACCCTCCAGAAGTACATGTACTACCCCGACATGCCGGACGTCGACATGTTCCTGCGCCCCAGCGGCGAGCAGCGCACCTCCAACTACCTGATCTGGCAGAGCGCGTACGCCGAGATGGTCTTCCAGGACGTGCTGTGGCCCGACTTCGACCGGCGTGACCTGTGGCGGGCCTGCGTCGAGTTCGCCTCCCGCGACCGCCGCTTCGGCGGGGCCGTCCCGAACGAGGAACTGCTGGCCATGGAAGCCGCCATGAAGGGCGAGTCCACCTCGTAGCAACCGACGGTTCACACGGGCCGCCGAGGATGCGGGACTCATGAGACGTCTCACACCTGTCCTCGCCCTCGGCGCCCTGCTGCTCACCGCGCTGCCCGCGCACGCGGCCGACGGCCTTGCGCACCGGGACTCCTACGGCACCAAGGCGCCCTATGCGCCCGAGCAGAATCCCCGCACCTACCAGCGGCCCCCCGCCGGTTTCCGGCCCGTCTTCACGGAGAACGTCTCGCGGCACGGCTCCCGTGCCGCCACCGACAGCGAGGACGGCGACCTGATCCTCGCGCTGTGGGACAAGGCCGAGGCGGAAGGCCGACTGACCCGCAGGGGCAAGGAGTTCGGGCCGAAGGTCCGCGCCCTGCAGGCCGCCATGGCGAAGGTCGGCTACGGCAACCTCAGCGGCCGCGGCGAGCAGGAGCTGAAGGACACGGCCCTGCGCATGGAGCGACGGCTGCCGTCCCTGTTCGGGAAGATCGCCGCGGACGGCGAGAAGATCGACGTGGTCAGCTCCGGTCAGGGGCGGGCCGTCGACAGCGGCACCGTGTTCACGGACGCTCTCGCCGACGCCGACCCGGCGCTGAAGCCGCTGATCGGGCCCGCCCGCACCGACAAGGACCTGCTGTACTTCCACAAGGCGGCGGGCGGCGCGGCCTACCGCGACTACATCGAGAACGACCAGCGTCTCGCGACCACGCTGAAGTCGATCACCGACCGGCCCCGGACGCACCGGGCCGCCCGCAGTGTGCTGCGCGGGATCTTCAAGGACACCTTCGTCGAGCAGCTCGCCGACCAGGTCCCCGCCGCCGAGGCCGTCTACAACCTGTACGCCATCGCCCCGGCCATGAGCGAGGAGAGCCCCGGCGGCGAGGGCTGGGGCATGGAGCGGTACGTCTCCCGCTCCGACGCGGCCTGGTTCGGATACCTGAGCGACGTCGAGGACTTCTACGAGAAGGGGCCCGGCTTCGCCGACAGCGACATCACCTACAAGATGGCCGGCGTCCTCCTGGACGACCTCTTCAAGCAGGTCGAGGCCAAGCGGGACGGCACCAGCGGCCTCGGCGCCGAACTGCGCTTCACCCACGCCGAGGAGATCATCCCGCTGGCCGCGCTGATGGGCCTGCCCGGGAGCACGGAGCCGGCGACGCCGGGGGAGCCGTACACCTACGCCGACAACCCGTGGCGGGGCGCGGACGTCGCTCCCCTCGGCTCCAACATCCAGTGGGACGTGTACGAGAAGAACGGCCGCTACCTGGTCCGCATGCTCTACAACGAGAAGGAGACGGCCTTCAAGGCGGGCTGCAGCCCGGTCGCCAAGGGCAGCAGGTTCTACGACCTCGATGAGCTGGAACGCTGCTTCGGGCGTGGCTGAAAACCCCGCAACCTGACCCGAGCCTGGGCGTCAGTTCCCGGCGGAGGCGCACTCCGCGCACGTGCCGAAGATCTCCACGGTGTGCGCCACGTTGACGTACCCGTGCTCCGCGGCGATCGCCTCCGCCCACTTCTCCACCGCCGGCCCCTCGACCTCGACCGCCTTGCCGCACGTGCGGCAGACGAGATGGTGGTGGTGTTCGCCGGTGGAGCAGCGGCGGTAGACGGACTCGCCCTCGGAGGTGCGCAGGACGTCGACCTCGCCGGCGTCGGCGAGGGACTGGAGGGTGCGATAGACCGTGGTCAGGCCGACCGAGTCGCCCTTGTGCTTGAGCATGTCGTGCAGTTCCTGCGCGCTGCGGAACTCGTCGACCTCGTCGAGGGCCGCCGCCACAGCGGCACGCTGCCGGGTGGAGCGGCCCTTCACGGGCGGTCCAGCGGTCGTCACCGGTTGCCTCCTTTGGTGGCTCGCGCGCCGCATCGGCTCTCTCGCGGGCTCACGTCTCGCCTCTGCCCGGGCCATTGTGCCAGCCCGGGCCGAGCGCGGTCAGACGCCGACCTCGTCCGCGGCCCCCCGGGCGGCCGGAATCGAGCATTCGGCGGGGTCGCCCGCGGGCTGGTCCGCCGCTGCCGCGCGGGTGCGTCGACGGGCCAGCGGAGTGGCCAGGGCGGTGAGGGCGACGAACGCTCCGATGGTCAGCAGGACGATGGTCGCACCGGGCGGGACGTCCTGGTAGAACGAGGTGATCGTGCCGCTGATCGCCACGGTGACGCCGATGGCCACGGCGATCGCGAAGGTCGCGGCGAAGCTGCGGGTGAGCTGCTGTGCGGCGGCTACCGGTACGACCATGAGCGCGGAGACCAGGATCAGGCCGACCACCCGCATCGCGACGGTGACCGTGACGGCCGCGGTGACCGCGGTGAGCAGGTTCAGGGCACGCACGGGCAGTCCGGTGACCCGTGCGAACTCCTCGTCCTGGCTGACCGCGAACAGCTGGCGGCGCAGCCCGAGGGTCACCAGGACCACGAACGCGGCGAGCACCATGATCGCGGTCACGTCGGAGGGCGAGACCGTCGACAGCGAGCCGAACAGGTACGAGGTCAGGTTGGCGTTGGAGCCGCCGGGCGCGAGGTTGACGAACATCACGCCACCGGCCATGCCGCCGTAGAAGAGCATGGCGAGGGCGATGTCGCCGCGCGTCCTGCCGTACCAGCGGATCAGTTCCATCAGGACCGAGCCGAGCGCGGAGACGGCCGTGGCCATCCACACCGGCGAGGCGTTCAGCAGGAAGCCGAGGCCGACGCCGGTCATCGCCACGTGCCCGATGCCGTCGCCCATCAGGGGCTGGCGGCGCTGGACGAGGTAGATGCCGATCGCGGGCGCGGTGATGCCGACCAGGACGGCCGCGACGAGCGCCCGCTGCATGAAGGCGTAGTTCAGGAAGTCCATCAGCTCAGCAGTCCCGTGCGGATCGGTTCGGCGCCCGCGGGTGCGTGCGGGTGCACATGGTCGTGACCGGGCAGAGCGTGCTGGCCGAGGGCCTGCGGGGGCGGGCCGTCGTGCAGCACGCAGCCGTCGCGCAGGACGACCGCCCGGTCGATCAGGGGCTCCAGCGGGCCCAGTTCGTGCAGGACGAGCAGGACCGTCGTACCGGCCGCGACCTGTTCTCGGAGCGTGCGGGCCAGCACCTCCTGGCTGGCCAGGTCGACGCCCGCCATCGGCTCGTCCATGATCAGCAGTTCGGGCTCGGCGACCAGGGCGCGGGCGATCAGCACCCGCTGGTGCTGGCCGCCGGAGAGCGCGGTCACCGAGTCCTTGGCGCGGTCCGCCATGCCGACCAGTTCGAGGGCCCGGTGCACGGCCTCGCGGTCCGCCCTGCGGAAGACGCCGAAGCGGGTGCGGGACAGCCGGCCCGAGGAGACGATCTCGGTCACCGTGGCGGGGACGCCGCCGGCGGCCGTGGTCCGCTGCGGTACGTATCCCACGCGCGCCCAGTCCCGGAAGGCGCGGCGCGGGGTGCCGAACAGCTCGATCGTGCCGCCGCTGACCGGCACCTGGCCGATGATGCTGCGCACCGCCGTCGACTTGCCCGAGCCGTTCGCGCCGAGCAGCGCGACCACCTCGCCGCTGCGCACGGTGAGATCGATGCCGCGCAGGACCGGGCGCGCGCCGAGTTCCGCGGTCACCCCCTGCATCGCTATGACGGACTCGCCCATGGTGTCGTCCTCCATGCCGGTCACTTGGCGCCCAGGGCCTGCTGGAGCGCCTTGAGGTTGGCTTCCTGGACCGAGAGGTAGTCGGTGCCCCGGGACTTCTTCGTGATGCCCTCGAGCGGGTCGAGGACGTCCGTCTTCAGACCCGCGTCGTTCGCGACGGTCTTCGCGGTCTTGTCGCTGACGAGCGTCTCGTAGAAGACGGTGGTGACACCGTCGGCCCCGGCCAGCTTCTCCAGGTCCTTCACGCGCGCGGCGCTGGGCTCGGACTCGGGGTCGAGGCCGTTGATGGCCTCCTCGGTGAGGCCGTAGCGCTCGGCGAGGTAGCCGAAGGCGGCGTGCGTGGTGATGAAGACCTTGGTCTTCGTGTTCGCGAGCCCGGCCTTGAACCGCGTGTTCAGCTGGTCCAGCTGCTTCACCAGGGCCGCGGTGTTCTTCCGGTAGTCGGCCGCGTGGTCCGGGTCGGCCTTCTCGAAGGCCTTGCCGACGCCCTCGGCGACCTGGGCGTAGCGCACCGGGTCGAGCCAGATGTGCGGGTCCTTGCCGCCGGACTCCTCGCCCTCGTGCGTGTCGTGCTCGGCCGCGTGGCCGCCGACCTCGTTGCCGTGTTCCTCCAGCGTGGTCAGGGAGGCCGCGTCGATCTTCGTCCCGACCGGGGACTGGGCCACCGCGTCGTCGACGGAGGGCTGGAGGTTCTTCAGATACAGGACCGCGTCGGACTGTTCGAGCAGGGCGATCTGCTGCGGGCTGATCTCCAGGTCGTGCGGCTCCTGGCCGGGGGTGGTCAGACTGGTGACGTGGACGTGACTGCCGCCGATCTGCTCGGCGAGGAAGGTCATCGGATAGAACGACGCGACGACGTCGAACTTGCCCGTGTTTCCCGCGGCGGCGCTGTCGGTGGAGCAGGCGGAGAGGGAACCCAGGCCGAGTGCGGTGGCTGCCGCGACCGCGGACCCCGATATGAGGCGTCGTCGTACGTTCATGACAGTCATTTTCAACAAATATGGAAACCGTTGTCAACAAGGCCTTGTGGGAGGCTGTGAACAGGGGGGCCGATTTGGCCGTGGGGGAGCCTGCGCCGGTAACCTGAATCATTCGCTGGAAGCATCTCGCTTCAACGCCCGTCGTCGTAATGAAGAGAGCACCGTGGCCGCCGACAAGATCGACACCATCGTCAGCCTGAGCAAGCGCCGTGGCTTCGTTTTCCCCTGCAGTGAGATCTACGGCGGACAGCGTGCCGCCTGGGACTACGGACCGCTGGGTGTCGAGCTCAAGGAGAACATCAAGCGTCAGTGGTGGCGCTACATGGTGACGTCGCGCGAGGACGTGGTCGGTATCGACTCGTCCGTCATCCTGGCCTCCGAGGTCTGGGTCGCCTCCGGCCACGTCGCCACCTTCACGGACCCGCTGACCGAGTGCACCGCGTGTCACAAGCGGTTCCGCGCCGACCACCTGGAAGAGGCGTACGAGGAGAAGAAGGGCCGCGCCCCGGAGAACGGCCTGGCCGACATCAACTGCCCGAACTGCGGCAACAAGGGCCAGTTCACCGAGCCCAAGCAGTTCTCGGGTCTGCTCTCCACCCACCTCGGCCCGACCCAGGACTCCGGCTCCGTCGCCTACCTGCGCCCCGAGACCGCCCAGGGCATCTTCACCAACTTCGCCCAGGTGCAGACCACCTCGCGCCGCAAGCCGCCGTTCGGCATCGCGCAGATGGGCAAGTCCTTCCGCAACGAGATCACGCCCGGCAACTTCATCTTCCGCACCCGCGAGTTCGAGCAGATGGAGATGGAGTTCTTCGTCAAGCCGGGCGAGGACGAGAAGTGGCAGGAGTACTGGATGGAGCAGCGCTGGAACTGGTACACCGGCCTCGGTCTCCGTGAGGAGAACATGCGCTGGTACGACCACCCGGCCGAGAAGCTCTCGCACTACTCCAAGCGCACCGCCGACATCGAGTACCGCTTCCAGTTCGGCGGCAGCGAGTGGGGCGAGCTGGAGGGTGTCGCCAACCGCACCGACTACGACCTCGGCGCCCACTCCAAGGCCTCCGGCCAGGACCTCTCCTACTTCGACCAGGAGGCCGGCGAGCGCTGGACGCCGTACGTCATCGAGCCCGCGGCCGGTGTCGGCCGCACCATGCTGGCCTTCCTGCTCGACGCCTATGTCGAGGACGAGGCGCCGAACGCCAAGGGCAAGATGGAGAAGCGGACGGTGCTGCGCCTGGACCACCGCCTGGCCCCGGTCAAGGTCGCGGTCCTGCCCCTCTCCCGCAACCCGGAGCTGTCCCCGAAGGCCAAGGGCCTCGCCCAGGCGCTGCGCCAGAACTGGAACATCGAGTTCGACGACGCGGGTGCCATCGGCCGCCGTTACCGCCGCCAGGACGAGATCGGTACGCCGTACTGCGTGACCGTCGACTTCGACACGCTCGAGGACAACGCGGTCACCGTCCGTGAGCGGGACTCGATGAAGCAGGAGCGGGTGTCTCTCGACCAGATCGAGGGTTACCTCGCCGGGCGTCTGCTGGGCTGCTAGGCGCGGCCTCCGCGCCCTCCCAGGGGTTCCGCCCCTGGACCGCGACCTCGCCCACCTCTCACCCGACCCGGTCGGGACGAGGGGTGGGCGTCGTCGTGCCGGGGCCTGTCGTCGGTCCGTCATCGGTCCTCGATACAGGCGCCCCATTGGCTCTGTCGCCGGGCCGGCGGCGCAGCCAGGGTGGCTGCATGAGCCTCGCCTTCCTGCTGACCACCCTCGTCGTCGTCGCCACCCCCGGCACCGGCGTCGTCTACACCCTCTCGGCCGCTCTCTCCCACGGCCGGCGCGCGAGCGTCGTCGCGGCGTTCGCCTGTGCGCTCGGGATCGTGCCGCATGTCGTCGCCACGGTCACCGGGCTCGCCGCGCTGCTGAACGCGAGCGCCGGCGCCTTCCAGGTCCTCAAGTACGCCGGTGTGGCCTATCTGCTCCACATGGCGTGGGCGACGCTGCGGGACAAGGAGGCGATCGTCGTGGAGCAGCACAGCGAGTCCCGGACGGATGTGCAGGTGATCGTCCGTGGCGTGCTGGTCAATCTGCTCAACCCCAAGCTGACGATCTTCTTCTTCGCGTTCCTGCCCCAGTTCGTGAGCCCCGACGAGCCGCACGCGCTCCCGCGCATGCTGGGCCTCAGCGGTGTCTTCATGCTGCTGACCTTCGTCGTCTTCACCCTGTACGGCGTCCTGGCCGCCACCGTGCGCGGCCAGGTCACCTCCCGGCCGAAGGTCATGGCCTGGCTGCGGCGGAGTTTCGCGGGTTCCTTCCTGGCGCTCGGCGCCAAGCTCGCCTGCACGGCCCGGTAGCGTCGGCTGGGCGGGCTCAACGGCCCTGCAGTGCCTTGACGTTGTCGCCGAAGGTCCAGTTCTTCGAGCCGTCCCAGTTGATCGACCAGGTCATCAGGCCCTTGAGCGAGCTGCCGTAGTGCCGCCAGGCCTGGGAGACCAGGGACGGGGTCATATAGCCGCCGCCCGCGCCCGACTGGGCCGGCAGCCCGGGCACCTGCTTGTCGTACGGCACCCTGATCGTCGTGCCCTGCACCACCAGGCCCTTGTCGAGGCAGTCGGTCTGGGCGGTGAAGCCGGCGACGGTGCCCGCCGAGTAGGAGTCGCCGGAGCAGCCGTACATGCTGCCGTTGTAGTACTGCATGTTCAGCCACCACAGCCGGCCGTTGTCCGCGTACTTCTTGACGATCGGCAGGTAGGCGCCCCAGATCGAGCCGTAGGTGATGCTGCCGCCGGTGACGTAGGCCGTCTCCGGGGCCATCGTGAGCCCGAAGTTCGACGGCATCTGCGCCAGAATCCCGTCGATGATGCGGATCAGGTTGGCCTGGGACGCGGAGAGTCGACCGATGCTGCCGCTGCCCACCAGGCCCGTCTCGATGTCTATGTCGATGCCGTCGAAGTTGTACTTCTTCAGGATCGGGACGATCGTCGCGACGAACCTGTCGGCCACGGCGGTCGAGCTGAGGTCGATGCCGGCCGCCGCACCGCCGATCGACAGCAGGATCGTCTGCCCGGATGCCTTCGCCGCGCACATCTCCGCGGGCGTCGCCACCTTCACGCCCGCGTCCATGCCGTCCTCCCACAGGGCGGTGCCGTCGGAGCGGATGACCGGGAAGGCCGCGTTGATCACGTTGTAGCCGTGGGCGGCGATACGGGAGTCGGTGATCGGGGTCCAGCCGAAGGGCGGATGGACGCCGTTGGCGGAGCCGTCCCAGTTCTCCCAGTAGCCCTGGAGGACCTTGCCGGCGGGGCGGGACTTCACGGCGCAGGTGTCGGCGGCGGACGCGGTGGGGGCGGCGGCGATCGCAAGCGGGGCGAGGACGGCGGTCGTGAGTCCGGCGGCGAGCAGACGCAGCGTGCGGCGGAGCATGCGGATCCTCCCGGTGGGGGTGCGGTGAGGTGTCGTAGGCATGACAGTGCTCGTGGTCCAGACCTCTCGTCAATAGGTCTGGACCAGTATGACAACTATGGAATGACAGATATTGAAATCTGTCAGCTGTCATGGCAAGGTGAAGGCATGACGATGCGAACCCGAACCCTCGGAACCACCGGCCCCCAGGTCTCCGCCCTCGGCCTCGGCTGCATGGGCATGTCGGCGCTGTACGGCGACGCCGACCGCGCGGAGGCCATCGCGACCATCCACGCCGCCCTCGACGAGGGCGTCACCCTTCTCGACACCGGCGACTTCTACGCCATGGGCCACAACGAGATGCTGATCGGCGAGGCCCTGCGCACCGCGCCCGCCGCCCGCCGCGAGCAGGCCCTGGTCAGCGTGAAGTTCGGCGCCCTGCGCGACCCGGCCGGGGGCTGGAGCGGCTACGACGGCCGCCCCACCGCCGTGAAGAACTTCGCCGCCTACTCCCTGCAGCGCCTCGGCGTCGACCACATCGACGTCTACCGGATCGCCCGCCTCGACCCGGACGTACCGATCGAGGAGACGGTCGGCGCGATCGCCGAGCTGATCCAGCAGGGATACGTCCGGCACGTCGGCCTGAGCGAGGTCGGCGCCGAGACCGTCCGCCGGGCCGCGGCAACGGCGCCCGTCGCCGACGTCCAGATCGAGTACTCGCTCATCTCCCGCGGCATCGAGCAGTCGATCCTGCCGGTCACCCGTGAACTGGGCATCTCCATCACCGCCTACGGAGTCCTCTCCCGCGGTCTGATCTCCGGCCACTTCGCCCGCGACCGGCAGCTGGCCGCGAACGACTTCCGCGCCCACTCCCCCCGCTTCCAGGGCGACAACCTCCGGCACAACCTCGACCTGGTCGACGCGCTGCGCAAGATCGCCGAACAGAAGGGCGTGACCGTCGCCCAGATCGCCATCGCCTGGGTGCTCTCCCGCGGCGAGGACATCGTGTCGCTCATCGGCGCCCGCACCCGCGAGCGGCTGAGCGAGTCGCTGGGCGCGCTGGACGTGACCCTGGACGAGACCGACCTCGCGGCGATCGAGGAGGCCGTGCCGGCGGACGCCGCGGCCGGCGAGCGCTACCCGACCGCGCAGATGGCACACCTCGACAGCGAGCGCTGACCATGGGTCCGGGTACGGTCTAGGACATGGCACCGCCCACCGAGACCCTGACCGCCGAGCGCATCCTCGAAGCGACCGAGGAGGTGCTGCGCCGTCACGGCCCGGCGAAGGCCACCGTGGTCGACGTGGCCCGCGCGCTCGGCGTCAGCCACGGCAGTGTCTACCGGCACTTCCGCACCAAGGCCGCGCTGCGCGAGGCGGTGACCAAGCGGTGGCTGGACCGGACGTCGGAGAGACTCGCCGGCATAGTCGCCGGGGACGGCACCCCCGAGGACCGGCTGCGGGCCTGGCTGGCCGCCCTGTTCGAGGCCAAGCGGCACAAGGCGGGTGACGACCCCGAGCTGTTCGCCACCTACACGGTGCTCACCGACGAGAACGGCACGGCGGTCGGCGAGCACATCGCCGACCTCACCGCACAGCTGACCCGGATCATCGAGGCGGGCGCCGCCGCGGGTGCCTTCACCGCCCCCGACCCTGCCGCCTCGGCCCGCGCCGTCTTCCAGGCCACCGGCCGCTTCCACGACCCCGGCTACGCCCGCGAGTGGCAGCAGCCCGGCGTCCAGGCGGAGTTCGAGGCGGTCGTGGATCTGCTGGTGCGGGGGCTCGGCTGACGCCCGCCCTCACGCCGTGACCCGCCAGAACTCGCGCATCAGCGGGGTCGGAGTCGGATTCGCCATCGCCACCTGGGTCAGCAGGACGGTGACAGTGCCGGCCGGCGGGACGATGTGGGCCGCCGTACCGGTGCCGCCGACCCAGCCGTAGCGGCCGGGTACGTTCCAGGGCTCGGCCGGGGTGACATCGACCTGGCCGCCGTAGCCCCAGCCCTGGCCCTCCAGGAAGAGCGAGCCGATCTCCCGCTGTGCGGCGGTCAGATGGTTCGTCGTCATGCGGCTCACCGAGGTCGGCGACAGGAGGCGGTGGCCGTTCGCCTCGCCGCCGTTCACCAGCATGCGGGCGAAGGCGAGCAGGTCGTCTGCCGTGGCGGCCAGGCCCCCGCCGCCCGCCGGGAACGCCGGGACCCTGCTCCACTGGCCGCCCGGGGTGTCCGCCACCTCCAGGGTGCCCCGCGGGCCGGGGCGGTAGGCGGTCGTGAAGCGGTCGCGTTTCGCCTCCGGGACCTCGAAGGCCGTGTCGTTCATACCCAGCGGTCCGAAGACGCGCTCCGCCAGGAACTCCGGGAGCGTTCGGCCCGACGCCCGGGCCACCAGGACGCCCTGGAGATCAGAGCACGTCTGGTACAGCCAGGCCGCGCCCGGCTGATACAGCAGCGGCACCCGGGACAGGGCCCGCACCCAGGCGTCCGGGCCGGGAAAGGCCTGAGGGGCGCGGCCGTCCTTCTGCACCTCGAACAGTGCCTGCACCGCGGGCAGCGAGAAGTCGGACGGGAACCCCCAGCCCGCGCGCGAACTGAGCAGGTCCTCGACGGTGATCGGCCGGTGGGCCGGTACCAGGTCGTCCAGCGGGCCGGCCGGCGTACGCACGACCATCGGCCCGGCCAGCTCGGGCAGCCACTCCTCCACCGGATCGTCGAGGCCGATGCGGCCGTCCTCGATCAGCATCAGCACCGCCGCCGCGGTGACCGGCTTGGTGACCGAGGCGATCCGGAAGAGCGAGTCCCGGGCCATCGGGGCGGAGCCGTCGGCGTCCGCGTGGCCGACCACCACCACCTCGACGTCGTCCCCGCGGGCGACCAGGGCCACCGCGCCGGGCACGGTCCCTTCGTCCACGTACCGGCGCAGGGTGTCGTGCAGTGCGGTCATGGTCCTCGGCCTTCCGTGGGCGCTCGTACGTCTTCCTGCTCTCGTACGACTCCTGCGGCCGCCGGAGGTCATCGCCCGTCAGCGCGACGGCTGCCCGGAGCCCGCCGGGTCCACCGTCGCCTGGTGGGCCTCGGCCAGATGCTCCTCCGCCTTCAGCCACGGCAGGAACTGGGCGCTCTTGCGCCAGCCGCAGGTGTCGCATCTGATCGTGCGCTGCACACCCGTGCGCTGCACCCGGACCACATGCTCCCGGCCGTGCCGGTCCCAGCGGCTGACCTTGCTCGTGCTGTTGTCCTGCGGCATGACGCCTCCCCGCGTCCGGCACACCCGACCGCAAGGAGTGTGCAGCAGGACCAACATCGACAGGGGGTCATTCACGCCGAGTTGGCCAAGCCGTGTCCCGGGCTCAGCCGACCGTGCGGGGCAGCCGCAGGCTGAGCAGACCGGTCAGGACGATCCCGGCCAGTTGCACCAGCAGGGTGATGACCAGCGCGTCCCGCATGCCCTGGTGCGGGACGAGGGTGAGGAAGAGGGTGCCCAGGGTGGCCACGCCGAGGGCGAGCGCGGACTGCTGGGTGGTGACCATCACACCGCTGCCGACGCCGGCCCGGGCCGGCGGCACCTCGGACATCACGATCCGCAGCACATTGGGGAGTTGGAGCGCCTGCCCGGCCCCGGCGACGGCCGCGCCCGGCAGCAGCGAGCCCAGGCCCAGGTGCGGCCAGTGCCGCCAGGCGGCGAAGGCGATCAGCAGCACGCCCACGCCCTGCAGCACGGCGCCGGCGGTGACCGCCCGGGTGCCGTACCGGGCGATGAGGCGGGGTCCGGCGAGGGAGACGAACAGGAACGTCACGGCCATCGGCGCGAGCGCGAGCCCCGCCGGCACCGGTCCGAGCCCGGCGCCCTGCTGGAGCGCCAGCGCGATGACGAACATGAACCCGCTGAAGCCGATCGAGAACGGCACCATCAGCACCAGCCCCCGCCGCAGGGACGTCAGCGCGAGCAGGCTCGGCGGCACCAGCGGCGTCCGGCCCTGCCTGTCCGCCCGCCGCTCCACCGCGTAGAAGGCAGCCGCGGCGACCGGGAACGCGGCCAGCGACAGCCAGGTCCACAGCGGCCAGCCCGCCGCCCGGCCCTCGGTGAGCGGGGCGAGCAGCGTCAGCAGGGACACGGCGAGCAGCACGGTGCCGGGCCCGTCGACGGGCTCCGGGTGCTGCGAGCGGGTCTCCGGCACGAAGCGCACGGCCAGCACCAGCCCCAGCAGGACGACCGGCACGTTGACGAGGAAGATCGCCCGCCATCCGCTGCCGGCGATGTCGGCGGCGACCAGCACACCGCCCAGGATCTGCCCCGCCACCATGGACAGCCCGGCCGTGGCGCCGTAGAGGCTCATGGCTCTGGCCCGGCGGCCGCCGCTCGTGGCGGACTGGATGGTGGCGAGCACCTGCGGCAGCATGGCCGCGGCCGACGCCCCCTGCGCGACACGCGCCGCGACCAGACTCCAGGCATCCGGGGCAAGACCGCAGGCCAGCGAGGTCAGGCCGAAGGCTGCCATACCGCCGAGGAACAGCCGCCGCCGCCCGAACAGATCACCGAGGCGCCCGCCGAGCACGAGGAGCACGGCGTAGGCGACCCCGTACCCGGCCACGACCAGTTCGAGTACGGCCTCGCTCGCGGCGAGGTCGGAACCGATGGTGGGCAGGGCCACATTGACGATGAAGAAGTCGACCAGCGGCAGCGCCGCGGCCAGCAGAACGGTGAACAGCCCTGGCCCGCTCAGCACGGGAGACGCCGTCCGGGCGCGGACGGCAGGAGTCGTGACGATCTCTGTCATGCCTCCGAGCCTGGGGCCGCCCTCAGACGGGTACCAGAGTGTCCTTGTCCTGGTAGAAGAAGTACCCGGAAACAGGCTGCGACGGGGTGGATCAGGAGTCGGGGGCCCGCGTCGAGGCGGCACTCTTCCCGCCCGGCACGGGCTGGTCGTCGAAGACCGAGACATGCCAGGCCCCGCCGGCGCGCAGCACGGTGAAGGTCTCCCGCAGCGACTCGCCACCGGCGTCCCGCGCGACCAGGTGGGCACTGCCCACGTCCGGACCCAGGTCGTACTCGATCCGCAGATCCCTGATCCACCAGTCCCGGCCGCCCTTGCCGGCGATGATCCGGGCGGCCTCGCGCCGGGACCAGGGCGCCTCCGGCACACCGCCGGCCCTGATCAGGCCTGCGGTGCTGCGGGCGTTCAGGGCGTCGACGTAGGCGCCGACGGCCTGGCGCGCCCCGCCGGTAGCCGCCGGCCCGGACGGCCGGGGCGGCTCACCGCCCGACGAGCACCCGGACGCGCAGAGCAGGGCGAGCGCCACGACGGCGATGCGATGCCGGGCCACGGGATCTCCTTCCTCCGGCCTTTCTGGCAGGTGGAAGGAGACCCCGTATCCCGCGCCCAGTTCCGGGATGGCGGGTTCTCGTGCGGGAGTGTCCGGTTCCGGGGGCTCAAGCTGGTGGCCGGGCGCGCTCATCCTGGTACAAGGGCCACCTGGAAACAGGCTCGTCGCGACGGCATCCTGGACCCATGACCACGATGGCCCAGGAGACCGCCGTCCCGGCGACGCGGGGTTCGGAGATCCGGCGGCACGAGCTGGCCGCCTTTCTGCGCAGTCGGCGGGAGCGGATCGCGCCCGAGCAGGTGGGGCTGCCGCGCGGGTCCCGACGCCGTACGCCGGGGCTGCGCCGGGAGGAGGTCGCCCAGCTCTCCGCGGTCGGTGTCACCTGGTACACCTGGCTCGAACAGGCCCGCAACATCCAGGTCTCCGTGCAGGTCCTGGACGCCCTGGCCCGCACGCTGATGCTGGACGCCAGCGAGCGCGCCCACCTCTTCCAGCTGGGCGGCGCCACCGACCCGACCCCGGCCGCGAGCTGCCCCAGCGTCACCCCGGCCCTGCGCGACATGCTCCGCGCACTGGAGCCGATCCCGGCCTGCATCCAGAACAGCCGGTACGACATCCTCGCCTACAACCGCACCTACGCCCGCCTCCTGGGCGACCTGGAAGCGGTCCCGCCGGAGGACCGCAACTGCATGCTGCTCGTGTACACCAACAGCGACTGGCGTGCGTCGATCGTGCACCTGGAGGAGACCATGCGGCTGATGGCCGCCCGGCTGCGCGCCTCCATGGCCGGCCACCTGGGCGAGCCCGCCTGGAAGATGCTGCTCAAGCGGCTGGAGAGCGAGTCCGAGGAGTTCCGCGAGAACTGGGAACGGTACGAGGTCGTCAACAGCCGCACCAAGACCAAGGAGTTCCTCAACCCGTACGTGGGTCACCTGACCCTGGAGCACACCGACCTGTGGCTGGGCCCGGAGGCGGGGGCACGGATGGTGACGTACATCCCGAAGAACGAGGACACGCGAGAGCGCCTGGAGAAGCTGTATGCGATGGCGGTGGGCGGCTGAGCGCCCCGCTACCGCAGGACCGAACCCAGCCAGTCGAACACCTTCTCGCAGTGCTGCTGCGGAGCCATCGGGGAGCAGTGCAGCTGCGCGCCGGTGGCCGCGGTGAACCGGAAGTACTCGCGCCGGCTGCCGAGCAGGTCGTACATCCGCCGGGGCTGGCCCGGATAGAACTGCTCGCCTTCGTAGTCCAGGACCAGGGTCGGTGCCTCGATCTTCGGGATCTCCCCGGTGATGTCCAGCTCGATGGCGACCTGGGCGGCGCCCCACAGATCGGTGAGGACCTTACCCGCGCGCGCCTGGAGCAGTGCCTCGCGCGTGAAGATCTCGAAGCGCTTCTTGACGGTGTAGGCCTGCTGGGGATCGAGGTCGGGCACGACGGCCTGCCAGGTCCGGTTGGTCTGCGTCTTGTCGGCGGTGACGATGCCGCGCACCGCCTGGGGGAAGCCGAGCCAGGGCTGGACACAGCCGGGCTGGCACACGACGGCCGCGAGCCGGTGCTCGAAGGCGGCCGCCCGGGCGACCAGGTTGCCGCCCATGCTGAGTCCGGTGAGGGCGATCCGGTCGGTGTCGACGTCCTTGCGGCGCTCCAGCCAGTCGACGAGCGGGGTGACCACGCGCTCCCAGCGGGTCGTCACCGGGATCTCGTCCACGAAGAGCAACTGCCCCTGGCCGGGTCCGTCGTAGACGAGGGCGTTCCAGCCGCGCTCCAGGGCGGCGCACACCCCGTAGGTCCACATGTCGACGTTCTGTCCGTCACTGCCGTTGGTGAGGATGACGGTGGGACGCGGTTTCTCCTGGTCGTCGGGCCGGAAGAACCAGACGGGCAGCCGCGTGTCCGCGTAGGGGACCTGCGCGGTCACGGCGGCCGGTGCGCACAGCCGGGCGAAGCCGTCCCAGGCGTGCCGGCCGGCCAGGTAGAGGTCCTTCTCGTCGCCCGGCGACTTGGTGCCGAGGACATAGAACAGGGCCTGCCCGTAGTACTGGGCGGCGTGCAGGGAGCGGATCCGGCGGGTCTGGTCGTCGGCCTGGCCGGCCGGGGCCGCCAGCCGGTCGCCGAGCGCGCGGAAGGTGTCGGTGAAGGTCTGCTCGGACAGTCCGGCCTTGTTGATCGCGTTCACGGCGGTGAGGACCTCTCCGACCTCCGCGGCCCGCATCGCGGCCGCGCCGAGTGCGAGCAGGCCGGCGAAATTGAAGCCGTCGTCCGCGAACAGCCGCATGGCGCCCGGGGTGAGGGGCGAGAGGGGTGCGGCGCTCCCCGAGGGGGAGGGGGAGGGACCGGACGCCGAGGCCCCGAGAGCGCAGCCCGCGAGGGTGAGAGATCCCGTGCCGACGGCGAGACCCGCCAGGGCGGCTCGGCGGGAGAGGTGCGTCATGGTGCCGCACCGTAAGCGGTCCGTCCTCCGCCGGGCCGGTGCCGCGCGCCTCGCTCCTCCGAACGGCCGCCCAGGGCCGAGCCGCACGGGCGGGACTCACCTGCTACGAGGCCCCCACGACCTCCCGCACTTCGGCCGACTGCAGCCTCTCGGCCGTGCGCTCGGCCGTCCGACGGGCCCAGCGCCCGCTGCTCACCAGCCCGAGGACGAGCACGGCCGCCCCGCACACCGTGAGGATCCACCAGCCGGGGCGAGCCGCCGCGACGAACGCGTCCTTGTACGACGACGCCCCCACCCCGGAAGCCAGCACGGCGCCTATCACGGCTACCCCCAGAGTCTGCCCCAACTGCCTGCTGGTGGAGGCGACGGCGGCCGCCACCCCGGCCTGGGCCCGGGGCATCCCCGACACGGCCGTGTTGGTGATCGGCGCGTTGACGAAGCCGAAGCCGATGCCGAACAGCACGTACCCGGCCAGCCGCGTGCCGTCCGACGTCTGCGCCTCGAAGGCCGCGAACAGCACACCGCTCGCGGTCATGGCGATGCCGGCCACCAGCAGCGGCAGCCGCGGCCCCCGGCTGCCCACCAGCCGTCCGGACAACGGTGCGCACAGGAACGTCGGCGCGGCCATCGGCAGCATCCACAGGCCCGCGTGCAGTGCGTCCAGGCCGCGCACGTTCTGCAGGTACAGCGTGGAAAGGAACAGGAAGCCGCCCAGCGCCGCGAACGCGCTGATCGCGATCACGGTCGCCCCGCTGAACGGAGCGGAGCGGAAGAAGCGCAGGTCGATGAGGGGTTCCTCGCGCCGGGGCTCGTACCGGAGCAGGCCGAGCAGGGCCACGAGGGCGATCCCGGCGAACGGGACCACCGTGCCGGGGCCCGCGTTCGGCGCCTCGATGATCGCGTACGTCAGCGAGCCGAACAGGGCGATCACCAGCACCTGGCCGACCGGGTCGGGACGGCGGGCCTTGGGTGCGCGGGACTCGGGGACGCAGCGCAGGGTGAGCAGCAGGGCGGCGAGGCCGACCGGGAGGTTGACCCAGAAGATCGAGCGCCAGCCGACCGACTCCACCAGCAGACCGCCGACCAGTGGCCCGGCCGCCATGGAGATGCCGACCACCGCACCCCACACACCGATCGCCCGGGCGCGCTCGCGCACGTCGGTGAAGGTGTTGGTGATGATCGACATGGCGACCGGGTTGAGCATCGAGCCGCCGACCGCCTGGACCATGCGGAAGACGACCAGCAGTTCCAGGTTCGGGGCGAGCGAGCACAGCAGCGAGCCGATCGAGAAGACGACCAGGCCCGCCATGAACACCTTCCTGCGGCCGATCCGGTCGGCCGTGGAGCCCGCGAGCATCAGCAGGGAGGCCAGCACCAGGGTGTAGGCGTCGATCGTCCACTGCAGGCCTGAGGTGGTGGCGTGCAGCTCGTGCTGCATCGAGGGGAGCGCCACGTTCAGGACGGTGTTGTCGAGGCTCACGATCAGCAGGCTCATGCAGCAGATCGCGAGCACGAGCAGACGTCGGCGCTGGCTGAGCTCGGGCATGGGCTCCATCGTACGCCGATTTCGATAGTGCGTCTAACTAATGAGCGTTACACCGTGATCGCGAGCCGAGCGCCCCGAGCCGGCGGAGGAGCGGCCGGCGGAGCTGTCCGAGGGGTGAGGGACAATGGTTCCTTGCCTCCTGTCGTACACCGTCCCGGAGTCGTCTGATGACCCACCCGCTCTCCATCGGCCCGCACGCCGTGGTGCCGCCCGTCGTGCTCGCACCCATGGCGGGGATCACCAACGCGCCCTTCCGCACACTGTGCCGGGAGTTCAGCGGGGGCAAGGGGCTGTTCGTCAGCGAGATGATCACGACCCGGGCGCTGGTCGAGCGCAACGAGAAGACCATGCAGCTGATCCACTTCGACGCGACCGAGAAGCCGCGCTCGATCCAGCTGTACGGCGTCGACCCGGCGACCGTCGGCAAGGCCGTCCGCATGATCGCGGAGGAAGGCCTCGCCGACCACATCGACCTGAACTTCGGCTGCCCGGTCCCCAAGGTGACGAGGAAGGGCGGCGGGTCCGCGCTGCCGTACAAGCGGAACCTGCTGCGGGCCATCCTGCGCGAGGCGGTCTCCGGCGCCGGCGACCTCCCGGTGACGATGAAGATGCGCAAGGGCATCGACGACGACCACATGACCTACCTCGACGCCGGCCGTATCGCCGTCGAGGAGGGCGTCACGGCGATCGCGCTGCACGGCCGTACGGCCGCCCAGCACTACGGCGGCACGGCCGACTGGGAGGCCATCGCCCGCCTCAAGGAGCATGTGCCGGAGATCCCGGTGCTCGGCAACGGCGACATCTGGTCGGCCGAGGACGCGCTGCGCATGGTGCGGGAGACCGGCTGCGACGGGGTGGTCGTGGGCCGCGGCTGCCTCGGGCGGCCCTGGCTGTTCGCGGACCTGGTGGCCGCGTTCGAGGGGCGTACCGAGGCCCCTGCCGGAGGCACCGGCGGAAGCAGTGCGCGGCCGACGCTCCGTGAGGTGGCCGACGTCATGGTCCGCCACGCCACCCTCCTCGGCGAATGGATCGGCGACGAGTCCCGCGGTGTCATCGACTTCCGCAAGCATGTGGCCTGGTACCTGAAGGGCTTCGCGGTCGGCTCCGAGATGCGCAAGCGGCTCGCGATCACCTCGTCGCTCAAGGAGCTGCGCGCCGGTCTCGACGAGCTGGACCTCGACCAGGCCTGGCCGCTCGGCGCCGACGGCCCGCGCGGCCGTACGTCCGGCAACAACCGAGTGGTGCTGCCGGACGGCTGGCTGAAGGACCCGTACGACTGCGCGGGCGTGAGTGAGGACGCGGAGCTGGATACCTCCGGCGGTTGAGCAGCCTTTTTGCCCACCCGCCCACCCGCCCACCCGAGTCGGTCGGCCGGAAGGCGACCGCCGCGGGGCTCGGCTCCGCCCCGGACCCCGACGGGGCGGCCTCCGGGCCCCGGCCGGATCGGCTCCGGGCCCGGGCCCGGGCAAGGGCTCAGCCCGTGTCAGCCCTTCTTCGGGTGTGGGGTCGAGCCGTACGCCGTCAGGAAGCGGTCGCGGAACGAACTCATCTTCCACACCGGCGCGTTGTGCGCGGGACGCAGGCCGTCCGTCCACCCCCAGCCGCCGATCTTGTCGAGGACCTTCGGGTCCTTGGCGACGATCGAGATCGGCACGTCACGGCTGGCGTGGTTTCCGCTGACCCGGGCGATCGGCTGGTGGTCGCCGAGGAAGACCAGGACCGTGTCGTCGTTGCCGTAGCGCTCCAGCCACTCGGTCAGCGCGGTCACCGAGTACTGGATCGACTTGCCGTACTCCTGACGGGACTTGGTCGTGTCGGCGATGACGTCCGCCGGCTTGTTGCCCGCCGCCTGGATGCCCTTGAAGATCGAGCCGTCGCCCAGCTGGTCCCAGCCGACCGCCTTCGGGATCGGCGCCCAGGGCTGGTGGCTGGACGTCAGGATGATCTCCGACATCATCGGCTTGTCGTGCTTCTTGCCGTGCACGCGCTGCTGGAACTGCTCCAGCGCGTACTGGTCCGGCATGGTCGACCAGCTGAACTTCGGCCCCTTGTAGCCGAGTTCGAAGGCGTTGTAGACCTTGTCCAGGCCGTAGAAGCTCTGCTCGGGCCAGCCCTTCTGCACGCCCGGCATGACGCCGACCGTGTCCCAGGCACCGGTCTTCTTGAAGGCCTTGGTGAGACTGAGGTGGTCGCTCGCCATGACGGTGCGGTAGCGCTGCTGGTTGTTGATCCACAGCCCCGACATGGTGGTGGAGTGGCCGAGCCAGCTGCTGCCGCCGTAGGTCGCCGAGGTCAGCCAGCCGCTCTTGGCGTGGTAGCCGGCCTCGGCGAGGGCCTTGGTGCGCGTGTCCAGGGTGCTGTCGACGCCGGGCGCCATGATCGGGTCCTCGATCGCGCTGCGTCCGTAGCTCTCGATGAACGTGAAGATCATGTCCTTGCCGCGCAGGTCGGGCATGAGCTGGGAGCCGGGCGTGTTCCCGAAGGCGTCCACCTTGGCCACCTTCCGGAACTCCGCCTCGTCCCGCAGGGTGTCCGACACCCGGCGGGCCTGGATCTTCAAGGCGGTCGCGGTGCGGTCCGAGGCGATCGGCACGCCCGAGATCTGCAGGCCGAGGGATGAACAGGTGATCCAGACGACGCCCGCGATCAGCGTGCCGCGGGTCGCGGTGCCGGTGTGCCGGGCGAGGAGGTTGCTCAGCCGGACCATGGACAGGGCCAGCAGCACGAACAGCAGCAGCACGGCAGTGATCACACCGGCGGTGGCGGCGAGGGTTTCCGTACGGCCGAGCGAGTCCTCCAGGTACGACTGCGCATCGCCGAGCAGGCTCCAGTCGAGGACGAGGTTGAAGCCGCGGCCGAGGTACTGGTTGAACCCCATGTCGAGCAGGTTCACCACGGTCATCGCGGCCAGTGCCACTCCGGACACCACGGCCAGCACCACCCGCGGCCGGCGCGGCAGCGCCAGCATCACCGCGGCCCCGATGACCGCCTCCGCGGGTATCCGCGCGAACTTCGCGGGCCCGAGGCCGACGACGGTGTTCGGCAGCACCAGCGCGGCTACGACGAGGAGGGCGGCGAGCACGGTGAGGGTGACGGAGAGGGCTTGGGCGGCGGCCGGGTGCGCCTGCCGCAGGCGACGACTCCGGGAGGACCAGGCGGTCCAGGTGCGGCGGGCGGGGCGGGTGGCGGCGGCCGCGGCGGCAGGCTCGGGGGCCGTTCGCCCGGGAGAGGTTCCTCCGATGGCGGCTCCGGGGGCCGTTCCCTCGGGGGTGGTTTCTTCGGTGGTGGCTTCGGGGGCCGTTCCCTCGGGGGTGGTTTCTTCGGTGGTGGCTTCGGGGGCCGTTCCCTCGGGGGTGGCTTCTTCGGTGGCGGCTCCGGCTGCGGCGGCGTTCGCTGTGGCGGTCGCGGCGGGTGCGTCCGTGTCGACTGCGTCCGTGTCGGCCGCGGTGGGCTCTTCGGCGCGGGGCTCCTTGGATTCCGCGGCAGTGGCCTCTTCGGCGCGGGCTGTCCCGGCGGAGGGTTCCCGGTCGGCCACGTCCGGAGAGGGAGGCGTTTCGGATATGCCCTCCGGAGTGTCCTCGACGCGCCCCTCCTCCGGGGCGTGATCAGCGGGGGCTTCCGGGGCGGTGGCATCAGGGCGGGAGGCCTCTTCGGGGCCGGCTTCTCCGGCCTCCACCTCGTCCGGACCGGCCTCCGCCCTGTCGGCCCCAGCCTCGGCGGAGGCGGGGGCGGAGGCTTCCGGGGTCCGTGTCCTCTCCTCCTCCCGTTCGTCGAGGACAGCCTCGGCTCCCCCGGCCGTACCCGATGACTGGCGCGTGCTCGTGTGCTGAGGCAACCCGGAGGTCCTTCCGTGCGAGACCCGTGACGGAGACGGCGGGCCATGCTGGGGAGGCTGGGCAGGGCCGAGGAAACCCCGGCCCGCCCGGCCCGCCGCCATCCCGTACGGCTCGCCCGAGTCCGCTGTTCACGGGCCTCGGCAAACACCGGGCAAACGCCCGGTCAAGGCTGGTGTTACGCGCCTCCGACCGCGGTGAGCAGGGCGAGCGGGGCCGCTGCGGAGCGGGATTCGCGGATGCAGGCGTGCGGGTAGGGAACCGGCTCGGGGTGGGTGTCGCGGCCGTAGCCCGCGAGGACCTCGGGAAGCCGGTGGCCGCCGGCCGTCGCCGCGTCGACCAGGGCGTGCGCCACCGTACGGGCCTCGTCGTGCAGGCCGTAGCGGGCCAGGCCCAGGGTGATCAGCGCGTTGTCGTGCGGCCAGACCGGGCCCCGGTGGTGGGAGAGGGGGTGGTACGCCGGCTGGCCGGCGGCGAGGGTGCGGACGCCCCAGCCCGAGAAGAAGTCCGGTTCCAGCAGCCGCCGGCCGACGACCTCGCCGTACTCCTTGTCCAGCAGCCCCGACCACAGCAGATGCCCGGCGTCGGACGCGAGCGCGTCGACCTGGCGGCCCTCCCCGTCCAGCGCGAGCGCGGGGAAGGAGTGCTCCCGCATCCAGAAGTCCCGCTGGAAGCGGTCCCGGAGGTCGGCCGCCGCCTGTTCCAGCAGCGCGGCGTACGTCTCGTCGGCCCACGCCGTGCGCGCCACCCACGCCGTGCGGCGCAGCGCGTCGTACGCGTAACCCTGGGCGCCCGCCGCCATCACCGCCCCGGTGGGCCGGGTGCCGTCGGACCAGCAGATCGCGCCGGGGGAGTCCTTCCAGTTCTGGTTGGCGAGGCCGCCCCGGTCGGCGCGGTAGACGAGGTAGCCGCGCGCCGTCAGCCCGCCGTGGTCCAGCATCCAGCCGATCGCCGCGCGCGCGTGCGCTTCGAGGCGGCGGGCCAGGACGGTGTCCCCGGTCCCCTCGACGTACGCCCCGAGCAGGATCAGGAACAGCGGGGTCGCGTCGACCGAGCCGTAGTACCGCCCGAACGGCACCTGCCCGAAGTGCGCCAGCTCGCCGTGCCGCACCTCGTGCACGATCTTGCCGGGCTGGGCGACCGAGGACACCCTGTTCCCGGTCGCCTGGGTCGCGGCCAGCGCCGGGAGCGTGGCAGCCGCCAGCTGCGGCCGGTACGGCAGCGCGAACAGGGCGGTGAGCAGGGCGTCCCGGCCGAGCAGGGTGAGGAACCAGGGTGCGCCCGCCGCCGGGACACGCAGCTCCTCGCCGTCCGGTCCGGTCGCCGGTACCTGCAGCGCGGCCAGGTCGGAGAGCCCGCGGGCACAGGCCGCCGCCAGTTCCGGCCAGCCGGTCGGGAAGGCCACGCCCTCCACGAACCCGCCCTCCAGCGCGAGTACCTGCTCGTTCACCGCGGCCGGCGAGCGCGGCACACGCAGGGCGCGCCTGTCGCCGTGCGGGCGGGCCATCACGCGCAGCACCAGCTCGGTCGTGCCGTGGGATTCCAGGTCCATGACCCAGACCAGGCGGCGGGCGCCCGTGCCGGTCTCCTCGACGGCGTCCGGCGCCGGGTCGGCCGTGATGGTCGTACAGGACCGCCATTCGGCCCGCCGGTAGGTGAACTCGATGCCGTCGTCCAGGACCTGGCGGGAGCGTACGGCGCCGGCCTTGACGTAGGTGCGGTGGTCGGAGCGCAGCTCGAACTGGTCGGCGAAGTCGGCGTCCGCGGTGATGGCGAGGCGGACGGTGGTGGGCGCCGGGCGGTTGCTGGTCACCCGCAGGGCCTCGACGAACGAGCTGTCGCCGACGGCCTGTTCACGGAAGAGCGTGTGTGCGGGCGGCTCCTGCCGGCCGCCGCGCGGCACCAGCACACAGCGGGCCGCGTCGCCGTCCGCGACCGGGGTGAGCACCTCGGGCACCGCGCCGTCGACGGTGAGCTGCCAGCGGCTGAGATGCCGGGCGTCCCGCACGAACAACCCGTCCGGGGAGCCGGCGCCCCGCACCCCGCTGATGTCCCCCCGGTCGCCCACGGCGGCGAAGGTCGCCCCGTGCACGAGCAGATGATGCCGATCCGTCATGCCCCGTCCCCTCCCTTGTCATTCCTGTCGAACGTGCCGGCGCCCGTGGGGGACACGCTCTTTCCCCCGGGCTGGTGGAGCAGGTCGAGCGCGAGCGCGGCGGTCCAGCCGAAACCGGTCGTGCCGCACGCCTCGCCGGTGTACGGGTCGACGTACTCGGCGAAACCGCTGGCCTCGGCGAGCCTCAGCGCCGCCAGCCGCAGCGCGTCGGCGCGCTCCCGGTCGCCGTGCGCGCGCAGCCCCCGCTCCAGCAGCCAGCTGGTGTTGAACCACGCCGGACCCCGCCAGTACCGGTGCGGGTCGAAGGCCTCGCCGAGGAGGTCGTAGCTGGGGACCAGCTCCGTGCCGGTGCCCAGCCCGAAGTGGGGGCCGCACAGCGTGCTCACGAGCGCGGCGGCGACCTCCCGGGGCAGCCCCGGCAGCAGCAACGGAATCAGGCCGGAGACGCTGCGCTCGGGGACCAGTTCCCCGCCCCGCAGATCCCCGCCCCGCAGATCCCCGGTCCGCGGATCCCCGGCCCGCAGGTCCCGGCACCGGAACATCCCGCTCGCCGGGTCCCACAGCCGGTCGACCAGGGCCGCCGTCAGCCGCTCGGAGCGCGCACGGCGGGCGGTGCCCGGCGCGCCCAGCTCCTCGGCTATCCGTGCCAGCGCCTGCTCGGAGGCGATCAGCAGGGCGTTGAACGCCGGGTCCTCGACGGCGAACTCGCCGCCGCCGGCCCCGTGTCCCCCGCCCGGTCCGTCGCTGTACCCCCCGCCCGGCCCGTCCCTGTACCCCGCCTCCCGGTAGTCGGCGGCCAGCCGCACGTACCGCCCGTAGTCCAGATCCGTCGGCCGGTCCTCGGCGGCGCCGTGGTCGAGGTCGGCGCGGCGGAAGGAGCGGGCCGGGGCCGGGGTGATGCGGGAGAGCGGGGCGTCCCAGCAGGGACTGTTGTCCATGCCCTGCTCCCAGGGGTGCACGACGGACACCAGCCCGCCCCCGCCCAGGTCCCGCCGGTGCAGCAGATACCGGTGCCAGGCGGCCAGCCGCGGATACACGCCGGCGAGGAAGCCGCGCGCCCGCGACAGACCCGGGTCGGCGCAGTGCACCAGCCAGGCCGCCAGCGCGTGCACCGGTGGCTGCACGATGCCCGACGTCTGTACGGTGCGCGGGGCGCCCGCAGCGCGCCCCGCGGTCGAGGAGCGCCAGAAGTCGGGGCTCGGGAAGTACGCGTCGAGCGGTACGGAGGCGTTGAAGACGATGTGCGGGACGCGCCCGTCGCCCCACTGGGCCGCCAGCAGCGTCTCCAGCTCGGTCTGCGCCCGCAGCGGCGAGAGGTGCCGCAGTCCTATCGCGATGAACGCCGAGTCCCATGACCACTGGTGCGGATACAGGCTCCGGGAGGGCACGGTCGACGCGCCCGTCCAATTGGCCTCCAGCACCTCGGCCGCCCTGATGTGCAGGGATGTCACCGCGGCCGGCGGATCGTATGCGATCTCTCGCTGCGGGACAGGGACAGTGCGCTGGGCAGTGCGATCCACTCGGGGCTCCCCGAAGACGTCCGGCCGACCTTGGTTCGGTTGTGGCTACCGTAGGGTTACGCCTATTTAACACGCAAAACTCAATATGTAATGCAAGCTTGAGAAACACAAGGGGGTGTGCATGACCGGACAGCCCGGCAGGACCGGCAAGGCCACCAAGGGCGGCAGTCAGGCCAGCGCCGGCGATCTGCTCGAACTGGTGCGCAGCGGACGAGCCGTGACCCGGGGTGCGCTCCAGCAGGCCACCGGGCTCTCCCGCGCCACCGTCGGTCAGCGCCTCGACCGGCTGTTCCGGGCCGGCTGGCTGCGCGAGGGCGCCGGCGGCCCGGTCGGCTCGCCGCTCGGCGGCCGGCCCTCCATCACCCTGGAGTTCGACGACTCCCATGCGGTCGTCCTCGCCGCCGACCTCGACACCCGGCACGCGCGTGCGGCGGTCCTCACCCTGACCGGCGAGATGCTCGCCGAACACTCCGGCACCCTGGTCGTCGAGGACGGGCCCGAGGCCGTACTGGGCGAACTCGGCCGCTGGTTCGCCGAGCTGCTGGCCAAGGCCGGGCACCTGGCGCAGGAGGTGTGCGGCATCGGACTCGCGGTGCCCGGCCCCGTGGACCGCGACACCGGCCGGGTGGTGCAGCCGCCGATCATGCCCGGCTGGGACGGCTACGACATCAGAGGCCGCCTCTCCCGCGCCTTCACCGAGCACACCGGCGCCCCCGCGGTGCCGGTCCTGGTGGACAACGACGCCAACCTCATGGCCTACGGCGAACAACGCGCAGGACACCCCGACTGCTCGGCGTTCGTGCTGGTCAAGGTGTCCACGGGTATCGGCGCCGGTGTCGTGGTCGACGGTTCGATCTACCGGGGCGTCGACGGCGGCGCGGGCGACATCGGGCACATCCGGGTGGGTGCCGAGGCACTGTGCCGGTGCGGGGCGTACGGCTGTCTCGCCGCCGTCGCCAGCGGCGGTGCCGTGGCCCGGCGGCTGGCGGAGCTGGGCGTGCCGGCCGCGTCCGGCTCGGACGTACGGGACCTGCTGGTCGCCGGGCACCCGGAGGCGGCCGCGCTGGCCCGGGAGGCCGGGCGCCGGGTCGGGGACGTGCTGGCGACGGTCGTGACCCTGCTCAACCCCGGCGTGCTGATGATCGCCGGGGATCTGGCCGGAACACCCTTCCTGACCGGCGTGCGGGAGCTGCTCTATCAACGGGCGCTGCCCCGCTCCACGGCGCACCTGGACGTGGTGACGTCCCGGCTGGGGGAACGGGCCGGGCTGATGGGTGCCGGAGCCCTGGTGGTGGAGCACCTGTACGCACCGCAGCGAGTCGAGGAGCGGCTGCTCGCGCTGGGCGTGTGACGTAGGTGTTTGTGGTCCGGATCCGGGTCCGCATGGTGAAATTCCGCCCTCTGTGGAAGCGTGATTCTCGCCACCCTTGATAAGGGCTGCGCTCAGATGAGCGGTTGGTGCGCGACTGCACTTCTCCAAGGAGTGGCACTCGGTGCCACCCCTTGATCGTTCATCGATCGAAATCAGATGTGGATGGGAGGTGCTCATCTGAGCGTAAAACCGCACCGGTGGGCATGTGTGCGTTCAAGAAGTGAAAACATACGGCGCTTGCCGCTTGCCAAGCCTTGACTTTCGATCCGCTGGCGGACGACTGGTTACGGGCGCATGACACGCAAGTAGACGTACCCAGGAACCTTCGATCTGGGTATGTTCCTCGCCGTCAGGGCAGCCACCGCGGCCTCAAGGAGTCGAGACCCGTGTCGGAAAACAAAGAACCCCACGTAGCGAAGTTCGTTTACGACTTCACCGAGGGCAACAAGGACCTCAAGGATCTCCTCGGAGGCAAGGGCGCCAACCTCGCCGAGATGACCAACCTGGGCCTGCCGGTCCCTCCGGGCTTCACCATCACCACCGAGGCCTGCAAGGTCTACCTGGGGAGCGGCGAGGAGCCCGCGGCACTGCGTGACGAGGTGAGTGCGCACCTCGACGCCCTCGAGCAGACGATGGGCAAGAAGCTCGGCCAGGCCGACAACCCGCTGCTCGTCTCGGTCCGCTCCGGCGCCAAGTTCTCCATGCCCGGCATGATGGACACGGTCCTGAACATCGGCCTCTCCGACAAGTCGGTGCAGGGCCTGGCCAAGCAGGCCGGCGACGACCGCTTCGCCTGGGACTCCTACCGCCGTCTCATCCAGATGTTCGGCAAGACCGTCCTCGGTGTCGACGGCGAGCTGTTCGAGGAGGCCCTCGACGCGGCCAAGGCGGCCAAGAAGGTCACCGTCGACACGGACCTCGAGGCCGCGGACCTGAAGAAGCTGGTCACGAAGTTCAAGAAGATCGTCAAGACCGAGGCCGGCCGGGACTTCCCGCAGGACCCGCGCGAGCAGATGGACCTCGCCATCAAGGCGGTCTTCGACTCCTGGAACGGCGACCGCGCCAAGCTCTACCGCCGCCAGGAGCGCATCCCCGGTGACCTGGGCACCGCGGTGAACATCTGCTCCATGGTCTTCGGCAACCTCGGCCCCGACTCCGGCACCGGCGTCGCCTTCACCCGCGACCCCGCCTCCGGCCACCAGGGCGTCTACGGCGACTACCTGCAGAACGCGCAGGGCGAGGACGTCGTCGCGGGCATCCGCAACACGGTCCCGCTCGCGGATCTGGAGTCGATCGACAAGAAGTCGTACGACCAGCTCATGCAGATCATGGAGACCCTGGAGAACCACTACAAGGATCTCTGCGACATCGAGTTCACCATCGAGCGCGGCCAGCTCTGGATGCTCCAGACCCGGGTCGGCAAGCGCACCGCAGGTGCCGCCTTCCGGATCGCGACCCAGCTCGTGGACCAGGGCCTGATCGACGAGACCGAGGCGCTCCAGCGCGTCACCGGCGCGCAGCTCGCCCAGCTGATGTTCCCGCGCTTCGACGATGACGCCAAGACCGAGCAGGTCGGCCGGGGCATCGCGGCCTCGCCGGGCGCCGCGGTCGGCAAGGCGGTCTTCGACTCGTACACCGCCGTGAAGTGGTCCCGCTCGGGCGAGAAGGTCATCCTGGTCCGCCGGGAGACCAACCCCGACGACCTGGACGGCATGATCGCGGCCGAGGGCATCCTGACCTCGCGCGGCGGCAAGACCTCGCACGCGGCCGTGGTCGCCCGCGGCATGGGCAAGACCTGTGTCTGCGGCGCCGAGGAGCTGGAGGTCGACACCAAGCGCCGCCGGATGACGGTGCCGGGCGGTCACGTCGTCGAGGAGGGCGACGTCATCTCCATCGACGGTTCGAGCGGCAAGGTGTACCTGGGCGAGGTCCCGGTGGTCCCCTCCCCGGTGGTGGAGTACTTCGAGGGCCGTATGCACCCGGGCGCCGACGACGCGGACGAGCTGGTCGAGGCCGTGCACCGCATGATGGCCTTCGCCGACCGCAAGCGCCGCCTGCGAGTGCGCGCCAACGCGGACAACGCCGAGGACGCGCTGCGCGCCCGCCGCTTCGGCGCCCAGGGCATCGGCCTGTGCCGCACCGAGCACATGTTCCTCGGTGACCGCCGTGAGATGGTCGAGCGCCTGATCCTGGCGGACACGGACACCGAGCGCGAGGAGGCCCTCAAGCAGCTCCTCCCGCTGCAGAAGAAGGACTTCGTCGAGCTGTTCGAGGCGATGGACGGCCTGCCGGTCACGATCCGTCTCCTGGACCCGCCGCTGCACGAGTTCCTGCCCGACATCACCGAGCTGTCGGTCCGGGTCGCACTCGCGGAGTCCCGCAAGGACGCGAACGAGAACGACCTGCGCCTGCTCCAGGCCGTCCACCGGCTGCACGAGCAGAACCCGATGCTGGGCCTGCGGGGCGTACGCCTCGGCCTGGTGATCCCCGGCCTCTTCACGATGCAGGTCCGGGCCATCGCCGAGGCCGCGGCCGAGCGCAAGAACGCCAAGGGCGATCCGCGTGCCGAGATCATGATCCCGCTCGTCGGCACCGTCCAGGAGCTGGAGATCGTCCGCGATGAGGCCGACCAGGTCATCGCGGAGGTCCAGGCGGCCACCGGTACCGCGCTGAAGCTGGCGATCGGCACGATGATCGAGCTGCCGCGCGCCGCGCTGACGGCGGACCAGATCGCGGAGGCGGCCGAGTTCTTCAGCTTCGGCACGAACGACCTGACCCAGACCGTGTGGGGCTTCTCCCGCGACGACGTCGAGGCCTCCTTCTTCACGGCCTACCTGGAGAAGGGCATCTTCGGAGTCTCCCCGTTCGAGACGATCGACCGGGACGGCGTCGGCTCCCTGGTGAAGGCGGCGGCCAAGGCGGGCCGTGCGACCCGCCCCGACCTGAAGCTCGGCGTCTGCGGCGAGCACGGCGGCGACCCCGAGTCGGTCCACTTCTTCCACGAGGTGGGTCTGGACTACGTCTCCTGCTCCCCGTTCCGCATCCCGGTCGCCCGCCTCGAGGCCGGCCGCGCGGCGACCCAGTCCGCGGGCAGCGACCACCGCTGATCCGCAGACCCGGAGGACGGCGTCCGGCGCCGTCCCCCTGACCCCGGAGCCGTCGTCGGTCCCCGACCCTCAGACCGATCGGCGGCGGCTCCGGCGCACGAAAGAGAAGGGGCGGCACCCTGTGCGGGGGTGCCGCCCCTCTGTGCATCATCTGCGGAGATTGTCGAGCTACGCCGCTGACCAGGCAAAATGGTGTTTGCTGGTGTTGGCTGCCGTTGGACCCGCGTGAAGTCGTCGTGCCCTCGTTGTGCCCTCCGGGAGCGGCCGGTCACGGACTGGTGCAGTGCGGACCTTGGCCGTTGGTCGTCGCTACTGACCCGCGCGTTCGGTGTTGATTAACGCCCGTCCGTTGGTTTGACAATAAAGTGCCCCGAAATCCCCCTCAGACGCGAGGAGGTGCTGAGTAAGCCGGCCCCCATGCCCGCCTACATACGCATCTGCACGGAATCAGCCCTACCGGCGTTTTTCGGACGTTGTCCACGCACCTCAGTGGCCCTCCGTCGAGCTGGGCGCTCTTCTCCGGCGACGACATCGTCACCGCGGAACGCGGCGACCTCGTCATCGTCCCGCCGGGCATGCCGCACGCCTTCGCCGCCACCACCGGCGCAGGCGCCGACATCCTCATCGTGATCACCCCGGGCGTCGAGCGCTTCGAGTACTTCCGCCACATCCAGCGCATTCGCCTGGGCGAGGTCGGCCCGGAAAGCCTGCTGGAGGTGCAGGACCTCTACGACAACCACTTCCTGAACAGCGAGGCGTGGGCCGCGCGCCGCTGACGAGGGCCTCCAGGGTCCGGGGGAAAACGTTTCACGTGCACACGGCCCGGCCCTGTTCGTCGCGGTCGTCTTCAGCCGCGCTCGGATGCCGACTGCGGGGCCAGCTCACCGATTCGATCATCCCTCGGTGAGGACGGACAGCCCATGTCGGATCCCCACCCGCCTCACCGCACAGGACACCGTCCAAGTGCCCTGAAAGTGCCCTCAGGTGCGCGGGAAGGGCTGACTTCCCGGCTCGGGAAGTCAGCCATGAACCCGTGCGAGGGTGCCGCCCCTCCGGCGTTCCCGGCTTGCCCGGAGGGCCGGCTTGCCCGGAGGGCCGGCTTGCCCGGAGGGTCAGATGGCTCCCTCCGTGTTGATCGGGCCGACCTGGAAGGTGTGGGAACACGTCTGCCAGCGTGCGGGGACGAGGGTGGCGCTGTGCGAGGCCGGCGGGTAGATCCTCAGATAGCTGCCGGTGGTCAGGCAGGGGCCGCCGACCGGGCCGTTGGTGGTGCGGATGACCGCGGACGCGGAGTGCCCGGGGGCGAGCGTGACGGTGGAGTAGGACCGGCCGGTGCGGGTGGCGGCCGGTCCGATCTGGCGGTGCGCGGTGTCCAGGGCGCTGACGCCCGGGTAGCCGCGCAGGGCGCACTTGGTGGTGCTGGTATTGGTGAACTGGATGGACCAGTAGAGCGATCCGGCCGCTCCTTCCTTGCGGCCCATGGAGAGGTAGAGATCGTTCGAGGCGCAGGTACGAGGACCGGCCGAAGCCCGAGTCGTCGTTGCCGTCGTCGCTGATGTGGCCGTCGTCGCGCCCCATGCGACGCCCGCGGTCGCGAGCGCCGCCGCGGCGGCGGTCAGGCCGGCGGCCAGGCCGCGGCGGGAGAGGAGTCGAGTGTTCAGAAACATGGCGCATCCGCCTCCATCGGGCGAATGGGATGATGCAGGTCGCTATGTTGGATGCGCCCTCACCGGCAAAAGTTGTGCGTCGCGCCGGGATATTTCCCGCCCGGCCGAAAGCGCCTCCCGGCCGGGGCTCACCACCCCTCCACGCCCTTCGCGAGACGCCGGTGCCACGAAGGTGCCGTCCGCGCGGCCAGCGGGTCAGGCAGCGTGAGGCGCAGGTAGCGGCGGTCCAGCGGTGTCACCGCGCGTCGTAGTTCGGCACGTGCCCGGGGCGGGAGCAGGGGCAGGATGTCGGCCAGGACGTCCCGGGCCTGTCGTACGTCGTCGAGGGCGCAGCCGGGGCAGGCGGCGCAGTAGGACTCGCGGGGGTAGCGGGGACGGCGCCCCGGCGGGTGGAGGAACGCCCGGTAGCGCCTCAGGGCGCTGTCGGTCGCGCCGCGCTGGTACCAGAAACCGGGGGAGAGGCGTTCCGCGCGGTGGACGGCGAGGCTGGTACGGGCGGACAGGCCACGTAGCCGAACGGGAGGGGGCTCTTCCCAGAAGCGGGGCCCCGGGGTCCGGAGAGCGCCGCGCAGGGCGGCCGGCCGATTACGCGGCATGGGCCTTTCGGGGTGCGGTCATGGACTCCATGATGCCTTCCGGGAGGCTGGTCCGAACGGAATTTTCCCGGTGCCGGACCATGAAGTCGTCCGCGGCCCGGGCACGTTGCGACAGCAGCCGCGGTCCGCGCGCCTACGCTGGGGCAGTCAGCCCGGGGTCCGGCCCTCGGTCCGTCCGTCGAGCGCCGCGAGGAGTGGCCCCATGGGCTGGACCGCGCAGGACATTCCCGACCAGAGCGGCCGCACCGCCGTCGTCACCGGTGCCAACAGCGGTCTCGGCTACGTCACCGCGCGCGAACTCGCCCGCAAGGGGGCCCGGGTGGTGCTCGCCTGCCGGAGCGAGGCGCGGGGGCGTGATGCCGGGGAGCGGCTCGTGGCGGAGGTGCCGGGGGCCGTGGCCGGGGTGGAGCGGCTGGATCTCGGGGACCTGGGGTCCGTGCGGGAGTTCGCGGACCGGTTGCCGTACGAGCGGCTCGACCTGCTCGTCAACAACGCGGGCGTGATGGCGCCGCCGTACGGGAGGACGGCGGACGGGTTCGAGACGCAGTTCGGGGTCAACCATCTCGGGCACTTCGCGCTGACCGGGCTGCTGCTGCCCGCCCTGCTGGCCACCCCGGGCGCCCGGGTCGTGACCGTCTCCAGTGTGCTGCACACGCTCGCCAACATCGACATCCACGACCTCAACAGTGAGCACGGGTACCGGCGTTGGATCGCCTATGGCCGGTCCAAGACCGCCAACCTCCTGTTCACCCACGAACTGGCGCGTCGACTGGCCGGCCTCGGCACCGGACTCGTCGCGGCCGCCGCGCACCCGGGCTACGCCGCCACCAACCTCCAGACCGCCGGGCCGCGCGCCGAGGGCCGCCGGGTTGCCGAGCGGTTGATGGAGGCCGGCAACCGGGTCTTCGCCCAGTCGGCGGAGGAGGGCGCGCTGCCCACGCTGTACGCGGCGACCGCGGCCGACGTGCGACCGGACTCCTTCTTCGGGCCCTCGTTCGCGATGTGGCGGGGTGGGCCGGCGCGGTCCCGGCGGGCGCCGTGGACCCTCGACGACGAGGCGGCGGTCAGGCTCTGGGACGCCTCGGTGCGGCTGACGGGGGTGGACTTCCGCGCGCTCAAGGCCTGAGGCGAGGGCGTGACACCCCTTCGCGCGGGCTCGGCCGGAGGCCACTCACAGGGAGCCGCCGCTGTCCACCACCAGGTCGGTGCCGACGACCGAGGCTGCGTCGTCCGAGGCCAGGTAGAGGATCGCGGCGGCGATCTCCTCGGTGGCGGAGATCCGGCCGAGCGGGAGCGTGGCCTTCGCCCGCTCGGTCCGGTCCTGCTCCGTCTCACCCGGGCGCAGCGACATGGAGGTGGCGGTGGCACCTGGGCTGACCACGTTGATGCGGACGCCGTCGCCGATGTGGTCCAGGGCGGCGCCCCGGCTGAGTGCGGTCACGGCGGCCTTGGTCGCGGAGTAGGCGGCGGCTCCCGGGGAGGTGGCGTGCAGGCCGAACGTGGAGGACACGTTGACGATCGCCCCGCCCGACGGCTGGGTGCGCATCCGGCGGATCTGGGCCTGGAGGGCCAGATGGACACCGGTGACGTTGACGGCGAGCTGGCTGTGCCAGTCGTCCTCCGGCAGATCGGCGAGCGCCCGCCCGCCGCGGAAGACGCCGGCGTTGTTGACGGCCACGTCGAGCGAGCCCCCGGGGAGCTCGACGGCGGCCCGGACCAGCGCCTCCGCGTCCGCGGCGCGGGAGATGTCGGCGGTCACCGCGAGGGCCGCGCCGCCCTGCTTCTCGATCAGCCGGACGGTCTCGTCCAGCGGCTCCGCCCGGCGCCCCGCCACGACCACCCGGGCACCCTCCGCGGCGAGCGCGAGCGCCACGGCGCGTCCGATGCCGGAGCCGGCGCCGGTGACGAGTGCGGTCCGGCCGGTGAAGCGGTTGCGTGCGGTGGTGGCGATGGCGGTCATGATCTCCCCTTTTATTGACCGATCGGTTCAGTATGAGGCCGGACAAAAGCGCCCTCCGGTGGAGGGCGGATTCAGTCCAGCAGGGCCAGGGTCCGCTCCGCCGCGTCCCGGACGCGGGCCGGGTCCGACGACGCCTTGCCGACGACCCGCAGGCCCTGCATCAGCACCAGCAGCGTGCGGGCCAGGGCGAGCGGATCGCGGTCGGACGGCAGCTCGCCCTGGGCCCGGGCGCGGACCAGCGTGGCGTGCAGCGTGCTCTCCAGGTGGTCCCAGTTGCGCTCGACGCGCCGGGCGGAGGCCGGATCGTGCGGGGCCAGCTCGGCCGCCGTGTTCGTGACCAGGCAACCGCTGCGGCGCAGCTGTTCGTCGCTCGCCTCGTCCGCGTAGCGGCGTACGACGGCTCGTATGGCCGGCAGTGCGGGGCCCGGCTCGGACAGCTCGCGCACGATCCGGGTGAGCCCCGCCCGTTCGTACCGGTCGAAAGCCTTCAGGTACAGCTCGTGCTTGTTCCCGAAGGTCGCGTACAGGCTCGCCCTGCCGATGCCCAGGTGCTCGACCAGGTCGGCCATTGACGTCGCCTCGTAGCCGCGCCGCCAGAACAGCTCCAGGGCTGACTGCAGCGCGGCGTCCGGGTCGAATTCCTTGGTCCTGGCCACATGGCGCAGCCTAGGCCTTTCTGGAACGATCGGTCAAGATCGATGCTAGGTGGTCCGCACCTCGTACGGGGTGACGCGCACCCTCTCGTCGTCCAGGCACTGCCCGGTCTCCAGGTCGAAGCGCTGCTTCAGCAGGGGTGAGGCGACGAACGGCCGGCCCCGGTGGGTGCCGGTCAGGCCGCGGGAGAGGACCGCCGCGCCGGTGAACGGGTCACGGTTGTCGATGCCGTACAGCCGGCCCTCCCGGTCCCGGAACAGTGCCGCCTGGCTGCCGTCCGGCAGCAGGGCCGCCACGCCCCGGCCGGGGAGCAGCTGACTGAGGTCGCAGACCGTGAACCAGTTCTCCGCCAGCCTCAGCTGGACCTTGAGGTCGGTCGTCTCGGGTGCCAGGGTCATCGCTGGGCGCTTCCTTCCAGAACGTCTTCCATGGGGCGCATGCCGATGGAGAGCAGCGGCAGGTCGGGCTTGATCTGGTCGCGCTCGGGGACGAAGCCGACGACCGGGTCCGGGGTGTCCGGGGCGTTGACGAAGGACACGAACCGGGCGAGCTTCTCGGGGTCGTTGATGGTCGACGCCCACTCGTCGGCGTAGTGGGCGACGTGCGCCGTCATCAGGGACTCCAGCTCCTCGCAGATACCGAGGGAGTCCTCCACGACCACGTCACGTACGTGGTCCAGGCCGCCGGGGATCCGCTCCAGCCAGGTCGACGTGCGCTCCAGCCGGTCGGCCGTGCGGATGTAGAACATCAGGAACCGGTCGATCAGGCGGACCAGTTCGGCGTCGGTCAGGTCCTGGGCCAGCAGGTCCGCGTGGCGTGGGGTGGCGCCGCCGTTGCCGCCGACGTACAGGTTCCAGCCGTTGGAGGTGGCGATGACGCCGAAGTCCTTGGACTGGGCCTCGGCGCACTCGCGGGCGCAGCCGGAGACGGCGGACTTGAGCTTGTGCGGGGACCTGAGCCCCCGGTAGCGCAGCTCCAGGTCGATCGCCATACGCACGGAGTCCTGGACGCCGTAGCGGCACCAGGTCCGGCCGACGCAGGACTTCACCGTGCGCAGGGACTTGCCGTAGGCGTGGCCCGACTCGAAGCCGGCGTCCACCAACCGTGTCCAGATCAACGGGAGCTGCTCGACGCGCGCACCGAACATGTCGATCCGCTGGCCGCCCGTGATCTTCGTGTAGAGGCCGAAGTCCCGGGCGATCTCACCGATCACGATCAGGCCCTCCGGGGTGATCTCACCGCCGGGGATGCGCGGGACGACCGAGTACGAGCCGTTCTTCTGGAGGTTGGCCAGGAAGTGGTCGTTGGTGTCCTGGAGCGCGGCCTGCTCGTCGGCGAGGACATAGCCGCTCGCGCCGATCGTCGGGGCGAGCGAGGCGATGATCGAGCCGACCGCCGGCTTGCAGACCTCGCAGCCGTCGCCGCGCCGGGCGTCCTCGCGGCCGTAGCGGTCGAGCAGGTCCTGGTAGGTGCCGATGCGCAGGGCGAGGACGATCTCGTACAGCTCCTCGCGGGTCTGGGCGAAGCAGCCGCACAGGCCCTTGTCCACCTCGACGCCGGAGGCCTCCAGCTCGGCGGCGACCAGCTGGCCGAGCACCTTCACACAACTGCCGCAGCCGGTACCGGCCTTGGTGCACTTCTTCACCTCGGGCACGGTCGTGCACCGGTGGTCGGTGACCGCGCCCCGGATCGTGCCCTTGCTGACGTTGTGGCACGAGCAGATGACCGCCTCGTCCGGCAGCGCCGACGGGCCGAGCTGGGCGCCCGCCCCGGCCCCTGCGGGCAGCACCAGTGACTCCGGCGCGACGGGCGGCACCGAGCCGGTGAGCGCGCGCAGGGTGCCGTACGCCTCCGCGTCGCCGACCAGGATGCCGCCGAGCAGCGTGCCGTCCCGGCCGATGACCAGCTTCTTGTACAGGCCCGCGCGGGAGTCGGAGTAGACGACGTCCAGACAGTCCTCGGCGGTGCCGTGCGCGTCACCGAACGAGGCCACGTCCACACCGAGCAGCTTCAGCTTGGTGGACAGGTCGGCGCCCGTGAAGGACGCCTCGTCGGCGGCGATCGTGGCCGCCACGGTCTCCGCCTGCTCGTAGCCGGGCGCCACCAGGCCGTACACCCGGCCGTCCGCCGCCAGCGCGCACTCGCCGATCGCGAACACATGCGGGTCGGTGACCGTACGGCACTGCTCGTCGACGGTGATGCCGCCGCGCTCGCCCACCGCGAGACCGCAGTCGCGGGCCAGCTGGTCGCGGGGGCGGACACCGGCGCTGAACACCACCAGGTCGGTGGCGAGTCCGGAGCCGTCGGACAGCTTCATACCGGTGACGGCGCCCGAGGAGTCCGTCACGATCTCCTGGGTGCCCACGCCGGTGTGGACGGTCAGGCCCATGTCCTCGATGGTGCGCAGAAGCGCGGCGCCGCCGCCCTCGTCGACCTGGACGGGCATCAGGCGCGGCGCGAACTCCACGATGTGGCTGGTGAGGCCGAGGCCCTTCAACGCACCCGCGGCCTCCAGACCGAGCAGGCCGCCGCCGACCACCGCACCGGTCGTCGCCCCGGACCGCGCGTACTCCTCGATCGCGAGCAGGTCCTCGATCGTGCGGTAGACGAAGCAGCCCTCGGCGTCCTTGTTGGGGACGGGGGGCACGAAGGGGTAGGAGCCGGTGGCCAGGACGAGGACGTCGTAGTCGACGACGAGACCGGAGCGCGCGGTCACCCTGCGGGCCTCGCGGTCCAGGGTCTGCGCCGGGTCGCCGACGTGCAGTTCGATGCCGTGGTCGTCGATGAACCCCGGGTCCGTCAGGGAGAGTTCCTCGGGCGTCCGGCCCGAGAAGTACGAGGTGAGCTGCACCCGGTCGTACGCCGGACGCGGCTCCTCGCACAGCACGACCACGCGGTGCGTGGCGGTCAGGCCGCGCTCGGCGAGCGCTTCGAGGAAGCGCTGGCCGACCATGCCATGGCCGACGAGCACGATCGTGGGGCGGGGCCGGTCCCCAACAATTGCGGTCGTGGACATCAGGAGCCTCCATCGTTGGTGAGCAGGTGAAGCAGGGGGCCGTCGTCGGGGAGCGGCTCCGCTCCCTCCCAGGCACGGGCGAGCGCGCCGACGGTGCCGAGTTCGCCGACGAGGACCCCGCCGACCAGGCGTTCGTCGCGGACGACGACCTTGCGGTAGGTGCCCCGGGTGGCGTCGGTGAGCTGCACGACGTCGTCGCCGGGGCGGGGCTCGGTGTCACCGAACGCGGCGAGGTCGAACGGGGAGTCGGGGCCGGTCAGGGTCAGCCGGGTCAGGGAACGGGTGCCGGTGTAGCGGGCGGCCGCGTCGCCCGAGCCTCCCGCGAGCAGCTCGGCGAGGACGTCGGCCTGGTCGAGAGCCGGGGCGGCGAGGCCGTAGACCGTGCCGTCGTGCTGGGCGCAGTCGCCGATGGCGTGGATGTGCGGGTCGGAGGTGCGCAGCTCGTCGTCGACGAGGACGCCCTTGTGGACGGCGAGGCCCGCCTGCTCCGCAAGACCCGTGCGCGGCCGCACCCCGCAGGCGAGGACCACCAGGTCGGCGTCGAGGGCGTAGCCGTCGGCCATCTCCACCGAGTGGACCGTGCCGCCGGCACAGCGCACGTCCCGCACCCGGCACTCCGTGTGCACCTCCACACCGAGGTCCCTCAGGTGCCGCAGGACCAGCCGAGAGGCCCCCGGGTCGAGCTGGCGCTCCATGAGCCGCTCGGCCTGCTGGGCGAGCACCACCTGCGCGCCGCGCACGGCCAGCGCCCGGGCCGCTGAGACCCCGAGCAGCCCGCCGCCGATGACGACCGCCCGCACGCCCGGCCGTACCGCCTCGGACAGGCCGAGGCAGTCGTCCATCGTGCGGAACGCGTGGACGCCCTCGGGCAGCTGGTGGTCGGGGGTGAACAGGCCGCGCAGCGGCGGCAGCACGGGGTTCGAGCCGGTGGCCAGCACCAGGGTGTCGTATGCGATCGGCGAGCCGTCGGCGCAGCGCAGCTGCCGCGCGGCCCGGTCGATGCCGGTGATCCTGGTGCGCAGCAGCCCGCCGGGCGCGGGGAGGGAGATGACCTCCGGGGCGTACCGGCCGGCCAGCACCTCGGCGAGCAGAACCCGGTTGTACGGCCGGTGCTCCTCCTCGCCGACGAGCAGCGCGGGCGTGCCCAGCTCGCCGAGCCGCCGGGCGAGCCGTACGCCCGCGAGGCCGGCGCCGATCACCACCACACGCGTTTTCGAGGTCATGTATCGCAGCGTGCGGCCCCGAGGTTACCCGGCCGCATCACTCCTGTTTCCCACGAGGAACGCTGCCCTCAGCGGGGGCGGGCCGCGGATGTGAGGGTCCCGGGTGCGCGCCGGAGAGCGCTGTGAGGTGGGGTTCCGCCGTGTCTCAGCGGCTGCCCGTCAGGTGGGCGAACGCCACCACGTTGCCCTGGTAGCCGGTGGTTCTCGAATAGCCGCCGCCGCAGGTGATGACGCGCAGTTCGGGCCGTTTCGCCGCGCCGTACACCTTCTCGTCGGGGAAGTTCCGGGCCGCGTACACCTCCACCGCGTCCACGGTGAACACGGCCACACTGCCGTCCTGGCGGTCCACCTCGATGACGGCGCCCCGCTTCAGCGCGCCGAGGTCGTAGAAGACGGCGGGGCCCTCGGTGTTGTCGACATGGCCCGCGACGATCGCGGTGCCCGTCTCGCCGGGCGTGGTGCCGGCCTCGTACCAGCCGGCGAGGTTCTTCCTCTCGGCGGGCGGCACGTCCAGGCTGCCGGCGGACGTGAGCGCGAGACCCATCAGCGGGGCGTTCACGCGGATCGCGGGGATGCGGATGCGGGTGGGCGGGGACGGCTCCAGCGCGGCGGCCGCGAGCCGCTCCTCGCCCGGGTCGGGCCGCCCCTCGGCGGCCGCCGGCTGCGGCGGCGCGTGGGTCGCGGCCCCGGCGCCGAGCAGCCACACCGCCGAGCCGAGGGCTACGACGGTGACCGCGGCTATGGCGGTGTCCCCGATCCTGCGCATATGCACCCTTCTCCCGGAGGCGGACCTCCTGCGAGGCGGGACCCGGACGGGTCCCTGAGGCGGACCCCGGTGGGCCCTGGGGCGGACCCCGGTGGGCCCTGGGGCGGACCCCGGGGTGACCCTCAGCCCCCTCCGGGCCGCGAGGGGCGTCGGGCCCGGAGGGGGCGGGGTGTGCGGTACCGGCGGACGGACAGCGGAGGGTGTCCGTCAGATCCCGTCGCCTCTCGCCCGGCGATGCAGGAGCCAGGTACCGCCCGCGGCGGCGACGGCCAGAGCCGTCACGCCTGCCGCGGTCTGTACGGGGTCGGTGCCCAGTGCGCCGCCGACCCCCGTCTTCACGCTTCCCCGCGGCTGCACCTGCTCGTGCACCGCGTTCAACGCCACGACCAGGTCGCCCGTGACCTGTTTGGTGCCCTCGGCGCACTTCGCGACGATCTCGTACGTCCCCGGCTGCGCGCTCGGCGGCACCCGGAACCGGCCGATCGCCTCGCCCTCGTGCGTGCTGGGCGCCAGCGTGAAGACCCCGGCGCCGACCGCGCCCGCGTCACCCAGCGCCGCGCCCTTCTCGCCGCACGCCGCGGTGTTCACCGTGACCTGGCTGCCCGGCATCGTGGTGGACGGGTACACCAGCAGGCTGCCGGTCTCGCCGCCGTGGGCCGGTGCGGTGGCGAGGCCCGTCGCGGCCACGGTGAGGGCGGTACCGGTCAGCAGACGGGCGGTGCGTCGCATGGTGCTCCCCTGAGCTTGTCCGACTCGGTCATCCGACTCGTTCAGGGGGTGCGCCCCTGCCCTTCCGAGGTAAGTGGCACTCGGGCCGGTCCGCTCTCTGACAACCCGTCAGGAATGGGGTGAACGGGTGGCGCCCGTGACCCCCACACGGCCTAGCGGAGCCGAGTTCCGGCAGGTCATGGGCGTACGCGACGGCGTCGGCGAAAAGAACACGAATGGCCTGCGGGCCACCGGTGAACGGGTGACCGGCACACCCGCCGCCCGACGGTCCGTCAGCCGCCCGGCAACCACCGCCGCAGCAGGGGCGCCTGACTCCGCGGCACTCGCCGCCCGCAGGGTCCCTGCCGCCAGGGCCCCGCCGTCCCCGCCGCCGTGCCGTCCGTGCCGTCCGTGCCGCCGTCCCGCTTTCCCCGCCGCGGCCCGCGCTCCCGCCCCGCTGTCCCCGCCGCCGTGCCGTCCGTGCCGTCCGTGCCGCCGTCCCGCTTTCCCCGCCGCGGCCCGCGCTCCCGCCCCGCTGTCCCCGCCGCCGTGCCGTCCGTGCCGTCCGTGCGCGCGCGACGGTGAAGGGGCCGCCTCCTGAGAAGTGGCGGACCCTGTGCCGCGCTTCTTCTCGTCGGCGACCGTGCGCGGCGGCTCCGAATGATTCCGGTCGAAAGGCCCGGGGGCAGGGCCTGTCTCCCGTGCAGCTGCACGCGCCGGACCCCCCTCACCCGCGCTGGCGAGGCACCGTTGCCCGGAGCCGGCCTGATCCGCCGGACGGGCCCTAATGCGGCAGGCGCAGGGCAAGTCCGTCGAGGACGATCTCCAGGGCGTACCTGAACTTGGCTTCGCGGAACTCGGCGGGGTCCTCGGTCGCTGCGCCGGCCTCCTGGTAGGAGTCGGCGAGGTGGTCGTGGGACGCCGCCGCCTGCTGGGCGGCGGGCAGCAGCCGGGCGATGAAGCCGGCCTCGGTCTCGCCGGAGCGGGCGACCGTGGTGAGCCAGGCGGCCTCGGTGGTGCTCATGCCGATCGTGTACGACAGCACCGCGTCGATCGCGCCGCCGGGCTCGGGGAAGCCGGTCGCGGTGAACAGCGCGGCGAGCCGCTCGGAGAAGGCCATGAGGTTCGGGCCCAGGTAGGCGAGACCGGCCTGGCCGAGCACCGAGGACACCCAGGGGTGCCGCAGGGCCGTCGCACGGAAGGAGACCGCCGCCTCGGTCACCGCGGCCCGCCAGTCGGGGCTGTGGGACGCCGGCACATGGATCTCGGCGGCGACCTCGTCCACGGCCAGCTCCATCAGCTCGTCCTTGGTGGCGACGTGCCGGTAGAGGGAGGTCGCGCCGGCGTTGAGCCGGGCCGCGAGCTTGCGCATGCTCAGCGCCTCGATGCCCTCCGCGTCCAGCATGGCGATCGCCTCGCGGACGATCACGGTCCGGCTGAGCGCCGGCTGGTCCGGCTCGTGCTGCTGCCTCGCCCAGACGGAGGGGATCGGGTTCGGCTTCGGCTTCGCCTTGGCGGCCATGGCGCTCCTCGGGATGCTCGGGGGCGATCGTGCGTACGTCGTGCGCATCCAGCGTACAGCGATCGGGGTTGCGCACACTGTTCCGGCATGCGTACAGTGTGCGCATCGCTAGGAACGGTGTTCGCACCGAAGGAACAGTGTGCGCAATCCGGTGAAGCCCGAAAGGAAAACCCGATGGAAACCCGCAACCCACGCCGCTGGTGGATCCTCGTCGTCCTGTGCCTGAGCACGCTGGTCCTGGTGATCGACAACATGGCGCTCACCGTGGCGGTGCCCGCGATGACCGAGGACCTCGGCGCGAGCGCCCAGGACGTCCAGTGGATCCTCGACTCCTACGTCCTGGTCTTCGCCGGCCTGCTGCTGACCTCCGGCAGCCTCGGTGACCGGTTCGGCCGCCGGAAGGTGATGCTGATCGGCCTGCTGCTGTTCGGTGCGTCCTCACTGGCCGGCACGTTCGCCGCCGACCCGGGCCAGCTCATCGCCGTACGCGTGGCGATGGGCGTCGGCGGGGCGCTGATCATGCCGTCCACGCTCTCCATCCTCATCACCGTCTTCGACGAGGAGGAGCGCGGCAAGGCGATGGCGGCGTGGGGCTCGGTGTCCATGCTCGGCCTGGTCGGCAGCCCGGTGCTGGGCGGTGTGCTGGTCGACCACTTCTCCTGGCACTCGATCTTCTTCCTCAATGTCCCCGTGGTCGCGCTGGCCGTCCTCGCGGGTGTGACCCTGATGCCCGAGTCGAAGGCGCCGTGGCAGAAGGCCGACCCGCTGGGCGCGGTGCTGTCCGCGGCCGGGATGACCGCGCTGGTCTGGTGGATCATCGAGATCCCGCAGCACGGTGCCTTCGGCGGGCGCTCCCTGATCAGCCTGACCGTCGCACTCGTCGCACTCGCCGCCTTCGTGGTCTGGGAGAACGTCACCAACTCCCCGATGGTCCCGCTGGTCCTCTTCAAGCACCGCAACTTCAGCGGTGGTTCGCTCTCGCTGGCCCTGGTCCAGATCGGCAACGGCGGCCTGCTGCTGGTCCTGACCCAGTACCTGCAGTTCGTCCTCGGCTACTCGCCGATCAAGGCGGGCCTGGCCTTCCTGCCGCTGGCCGTGACCGCGATCGTCGGCAACGCGGGGGGCGTGAAGCTGGCCGCGAAGATCGGCAACCGGTTCGTGATCCTGTCCGGGATGCTGGTGATGGTCGCCTGCTTCGCCCTGCTCACCACGGTCGACGCAGGCTCCGGCTTCACCGTCCCGGGGATCGCCCTCGGGCTCCTCGGCCTCGGTGCCGGTGCGGCCATGCCGGCGGCGGTCGGCGCGCTGATGGGCACCATCCCGGCGGACAAGGCGGGCGTCGGCTCGGCCCTGAACGACACGGTCCAGCAGTCCGGTACGGCCCTCGGCATCGCGATCCTGGGCTCGCTGCTCTCCAGCGGTTACACGGACCGGATGCCGGCGGACGCGCCCGCCGCGGCCCGTCAGTCGATCGCGGGAGCGGTCGCCGCGGCCCGGCCGGGCCTCCTCCGCACGGCCCGCGAGGCCTTCGCCTCCTCGATGTCCACCACCTTCGCGCTCAGCGCCCTCGGTGTCCTGGCGGCGGCGGTCCTGGCCACGGTGGTCATGCGGGACGCCGAGCAGGAGCAGCCCGCCGAGTCCCCGGCCCAGGAGCCGGAACCGGTCGGCTGACCGGAGCGCACACCCGAAGGCCGGTGCCTGGACAGGCACCGGCCTCCGGGCGTTCCAGGGTCTCTCAGTTCACGTTGACGGCGCTCCAGGCCGCCGCCACCGCGTTGTATTCCGTGCTCCCCGCGCCGTAGAGGTCCTTGGCCGCGCTGAGGGTGGCCGTCCGGGCGGCCTTGTAGTTCGTGGAGGACGTCATGTAGACCGTCAGCGCCCGGTACCAGATCTTGCCGAGCTTGTCCCGGCCGATGCCGGTGACCGTCGAGCCGTTGGAGGTCGGCGAGTCGTAGCTGACCCCGTTGATGGTCTTCGCCCCGCTGCCCTCCGCGAGCAGGTACGCGAAGTGGTTGGCGACGCCCGAGGAGTAGTGGACGTCGAGGTTGCCGACCGAACTGCTCCAGTAGTCGGCCGAGTTGCCGTCCTTGGACGGCTTGTCCATGAAGCGCAGGGCGGGCTTGCCGAAGCCGGAGCGGACGATCTCCTCGCCGATGAGGTAGTCACCGGGGTCGGAGGCGTTGCTCGCGTACCACTCGACCATCGTGCCGAGGATGTCCGAGGTGGCCTCGTTGAGCCCGCCGGACTCGCCCGAGTAGGTCAGCGCGGCCGTCTTCGACGTCACCCCGTGGCTCATCTCGTGCCCGGCCACGTCCAGCGCGACCAGCGGCCCGAAGGTGGTGCCGTCACCGTCGCCGTACGTCATGCAGAAGCAACTGTCGTCCCAGAAGGCGTTGTTGTAGTTGCTGCCGTAGTGGACGCGGTTGTACGAGCCCTTGCCGTCACCGGCGATGCCGCTGCGGCCGTGGACGTTCTTGTAGTAGTCCCAGGTCTCGTTGGTGCCGTACTGGGCGTCGACGGCGGCCGAGGAGCGGTCGGCGGTGCTGCCCGTGCCCCAGTGGTTGTCGGCGTCCGTGAACAGGGTCGCGGGGGCCCGGACGAAGCAGATGCCGAAGATGCACAGGTCGGTCTTGTTCTCCGCGTCACCGGTGTAGGTGTTGCCGCGGGTCGGGTCCTTCAGCTGGTACGACGACCCGGACTGGGTCGTCTCCAGCGGCACGGTCCCGCTGTACAGCGACTTGCCGTCGCCGGTGGCCGTCTCGATGCTGTCCCAGGCGTCGATCTGGGCGCCGGTGCGGGCGTCGGTCAGCACGGTCCGGGCGACCGGGTTGCCGAGCGAGTCCTGGCCGACGGCGTTGGTGCGCCAGGCGAGCTTCGGAGCGCCGTGCAGGGCGTCGACGATCAGCTCGGGCTTGGCCTTGACCCTCTTCAGCGCCTCGCCGAGGTTGGCGGCGCGGAGGGCGTTCACGGCGAGGTCGGCGGCTCTGGGGCCCGACACCTTGGGGATGATCGAGGACAGGGATATGGGGTTCCTCGTCGCCCGGTCGGCGCTGCGGTAGGCGCCGTCCTTGGCCAGGTGGACCACGAAGTCACCGCCGAGGACGGGGAGTTGATGGTAGGTGCGGTCGTAGCGGACGTGCTGGGTGCCGTCCTTGTCCACGATCACGTCCCGGACGCTGGTGTCCTCGGCGGCGGTCAGACCCAGCTTCGCGGCCTGCGCCAGGAGGGCGGAGGCCGCGTTCTCGACGGCGGTGGCCCGGGTCGGCCGGCCGTCGGCGTGGGCGGCGGGGGAAAGAGCGGCGGCCAGCATGGTCGCGGTGGTGGCGGCGATGCCGGCGGTGACGAGGCGACGGGATCCTCGGACGTGCTGACGTATCCGGCTCATCTGTCTCCTTGGGGGAGGCGCCTTCGAGGCGTGGGGGTGGCGCTGATGCCGACTGAGATTTAAGAGGGCATGACATGTCATGTCCATAGCGCCGCCATGGAGATGTGTGGGGAGCCGGAGGGGGTACAGAATCGTTTCCGTGATCGTTCCGGACTCCCGAGACCCGCTGCCCTTCTTCGTCTACGGCACGCTCCGCCCCGGCGAGCCCAACCACGACCTGTTCCTGCGCGGCCGCACGGACATGGAGGAGCCGGCCCGCCTCCCGGACGCGGCGCTCTACGACGGCCCCGGCTACCCCTACGCCGTCGAGGCACCCGGGGAAGCTGTCAGCGGCGAGCTGGTCACCGCGCTGCCGGAGGTGTACGGCCGCCTGCTCGCGGACCTGGACCGGCTGGAGGAATACCTGCCGGGCGACCCCCGCAATCTGTACGAGCGGGTCGCCCGGGACGTCGTACGGGCCGACGGCACGGCCGTCCGGGCCTGGGTGTACCTGGCCGCGCCGCGCGTCGCCGACCGGCTGCGGGGGCGGGGGCGGGTGATCGCGGGCGGCGACTGGCTGGCCCGGCGCTGATCAGCCCAGCAGCGTGAGCCCCTCGGGCACGGCGATCCCGAACTCCTCCGCCACCACGCGCCGTGCCTCCGCCTCCTCGGCGAGCTTGCGCTCGGTCACGGTGCCGTCGGCGCGGGTCTCGACCAGCCGGGCGCCGTCCAGAGCGAGGTGCCGTTCGGAGGTGGTCCGCACCAGGTACGCGCGGTGGGTGAAGGGGGAGCGGGGGTTGGTGCCGATGTGCCAGTTGAACACCTCGTAGTCGGGCGCGGCGAACGGCTCCAGCGTGAACGCGTACTGGCTCACGAAGTCCCGGGTGTCCCGGTCGTACGCCTGCAGCGCCCACAGCTCCAACGGCCCGCCGTGCGGCAGGTGCACCAACCGGTGCCGGCGGCCGCCTCCCTCGAACTCCTCGCCGACGGCCAGCGGCACCGGCTGCAGCAGTGCACCGGCCGCCCCGAACCCGACGTCCGCCAGATACGACTGTGGATCACCCGGCACCTCCACCCGCAGCATCATGTGCGTACGCGGACGGCTCTCCACGGTCTCCGCACCGAGCACGACGCGGCCGGCCAGCCCGCTCACTCCGAGCCCGAGCCCCTCCAGTGCCAGCCTGAGCAGGGTGTTGTGCTCGTAGCAGTAGCCGCCGCGCCGGCCACGGACCAGCTTGGCCATCAGATCGCCCGGCGCGAGGGACGGAGCCGTACCGGACAGGGGCTCCAGGTTCTCGAAGGGGATGCTCAGGGCATGCGCGAGGTGCACGCCCCGCAGCGTCGGCAGGTCGGCCTGCCTGCCGCCCTTCCATCCGATGCGCTGCAGATAGGCGTCGAGGTCGAACTGCTCGGTGTCGGACATGCTTCGAACCTACGCGGATCCCCCCACCTCAGCCGCGTGCCAGAGACGGAAACGGCCTCCTCCTGTGGTCCTGGGACGCGGATTCTCCCAGGCACACCTGCAGTGCCGTTCGATGTGCTCCGCGGCGTCCGTGAGCACCTTGACGACCCGAGGGACCAGCGCTGTGCGGGCCGGCACGGGGCCCGGACGCCCTCGCTCTACGGCTTCACCGCCTCCACCCGCACCGCGCACGTCTTGAACTCCGGCATCCGCGAAATCGGGTCCAGGGCCGGGTTGGTGAGGGTGTTGGCGCGGCCCTCGCCCGGCCAGTGGAAGGGCATGAAGACGGTGTCGGGGCGGATGGCGGTGGTGATCCGCGCGGGGGCCACGGCCCGGCCGCGCCGGGAGACCACGGCCAGCGGGTCGCCCTCGGCCGCGCCCAGCCGGGCCGCGAGGCGCGGGTGGAGTTCCACGAACGGGCCGGGCGCGGCCGCGTTCAGCTCCGCCACCCGGCGGGTCTGCGCCCCCGACTGGTACTGGGACACCACCCGGCCGGTCGTCAGCAGCAGCGGGTACTCGGCGTCCGGCTCCTCGGCACTCGCCCGATGCGCCACGGCGACGAACCGCGCCCGGCCGTCCTCGGTGGCGAACCGGTCGAGGAAGAGACGGGGAGTTCCGGGGTGTACGCCGGGGGCTGAGGGGGCAGCGGGTACGGCGGGTCCGGCGTCGTGGGCCGAGACGCCGGCGAGCGTGCCGGATCCGGTCTCCCCGGCGTCCCCGGTCTCCCCGGCCGGGTCGTCCGGCAGCGCGTCCGGCAGCGCGTCCTCGCCGTCGTCGGGGACCGACGCGGGACGGCCCGCGGTGTCCGTCGGGGCTTCGCTGCTGCCGTGCCCCGCAGGGCCCGCCGGGCAGGGCCAGAAGACCCCGTTCTCCTTCGCCAGCCGCCGGTAGCTGAGCCCCGAGTAGTCCGCCGGGCCGCCCGCGCTGGCCCTGCGCAGTTCCTCGAAGACCTCCTCGGGGTCGGTCGGGAAACCCTTCTCCACTCCCAGCCGCGCGGCCAGCTCGTGGAGGACGTACAGGTCGCTGTGGACGCCCGGCGGCGGGGCGATCGCCTGCCGGCGCAGCAGGACCCTGCCCTCCAGGCTGGTCGTCGTCCCCGTCTCCTCGGCCCACTGGGTGACCGGCAGGACGACATCCGCCAGCTCCGCCGTCTCCGAGAGGACGACATCGCACACGGCCAGGAAGTCCAGCGAGCGCAGCCGCTCCTCGATGTGGGCCGCGCGCGGCGCCGACACCACCGGGTTGGACCCCATCAGCAGCAGCGAGCGGACGTCCGTGCCGAGCGCGTCGAGCAGCTCGTACGCACTGCGTCCCGGCCCGGGCAGCGAGTCGGGATCCACGCCCCACACCTCGGCCACGTGCCGCCGCGCCGCCGGGTCGTCCAGTTTGCGGTAGCCGGGCAGCTGGTCGGCCTTCTGGCCGTGCTCCCGGCCGCCCTGCCCGTTGCCCTGTCCGGTCAGACAGCCGTACCCGGAATGCGGCCGGCCCGCGCGGCCGGTCGCCAGGCACAGGTTGATCCACGCCCCCACCGTGTCCGTCCCCTTGGACTGCTGTTCCGGCCCGCGCGCGGTGAGCACCATCGCGGACTCCGGCTCGCAGAACATCCGTACCGCTTCCCGCAGTTGTGGCACGGACACCCCCGTGATCCGCTCCACGTACTCCGGCCAGTGCGCCATTGCCGCCGCCCGGGCCTCCTCCCAGCCGGCCGTGCGCTCCCGGATGTAGTCCTCGTCGGTACGGCCCTCGGCCACCACCAGGTGCAGCAGGCCCAGGGCGAGCGCGAGATCGGTGCCCGGCCGGGGCGCGAGGTGCAGGTCGGCCTGCTCGGCGGTCCGGGTACGGCGCGGGTCGACGACGATCAGTGTGCCGCCGTTCTCCCGCAGCTCGCTGAAGAAGCGCAGCGACGGCGGCATGGTCTCGGCGAGGTTGGAGCCGACGAGGATCACGCATCCGGTCCGCGGGATGTCCTCCAGCGGGAACGGCAGCCCCCGGTCGAGACCGAACGCCTTCGTGCCGGCGGCCGCAGCCGACGACATGCAGAAGCGCCCGTTGTAGTCGATCTGCGAGGTGCCCAGCACCACCCGCGCGAACTTGCCGAGCGTGTACGCCTTCTCGTTCGTCAGCCCGCCACCACCGAAGACCCCCACCGCGTCGGGCCCGTACCGCTCCCGCGTCCTCCCCAGCCGTTCGGCGACCCGGCCCAGCGCCTCCGCCCAGGAGGCGGGCACCAGCCGGCCGCCGGACCGCACCAGCGGCGAGGTCAGCCGCACCGCCGGCGACAGCACCTCCGCAGCGGTACGGCCCTTGCCGCACAGCGCACCCCGGTTCACCGGGAAGTCCGGCCGTTCGGTCACCTCGACGCCCCCCCGCGGCAGGGGCGTGATGTTCATCCCGCACTGCAGGGCGCAGTACGGGCAGTGGGTGGGCGTCGAGGCGGTCTCCATGCCCACCAGGGTGCTTCGGGCGTGTTACGGCCCGCGCCCGCTCCCTGTTACACGGCCGGGGCGACGACCTCCCCGCGCCCGCACGAGCGCCGTGAGGGTGCGGTCAGCGCCCCGCGGCGAGCGCCCGCGTCACGCCCGGCTCCTTCGGTCCGAGGAACCGCGGATCCGGATGGAAGACCGCGTCCAGCGCCGCCTTGCCTGCCGCGAACATCTCGCGCGTGCCACCGTAATACCAGGTCACGTCGTGTTTCGCGGCCACCCCGACCCCGTACGACGCCACACCCGCGGCCTGGCACAGCGCCACCGCCCGCCGGATGTGGAACCCCTGGCTGATCAGCACGGCCCGGTCCACCCCGAAGATCTTCCTGGCCCGGACACAGGAGTCCCAGGTGTCGAAACCGGCGTAGTCGCTGACGATCCGCGCATCCGGCACCCCGTGCTTCCTGAGGTACGCGCGCATGGCGTCCGGCTCGTCGTACTCCTTGCGGCTGTTGTCACCGGTGACCAGCACGACCTTGATCCGGCCCGCCCGGTACAGCTTCGCCGCCGCGTCCAGCCGGTGCGCGAGGTACGGCGAGGGCTCCCCGTCCCACAGCCCGGCCCCGAACACGATGGCGACGTCGGTGCGCGGTGCGTCCGCCGTCGTCCGCAGCCGGTCCGCCGTCGACACGTACAGCCAGGTGGCCGGCAGCAGCGCCAGCACACATCCGGCCATCACGGCCTGCACCAGCCGCCGCTGCCCGGTACGGGTGCGCGGCAGCCGCGGTCGACGGATCTTCATACGGTCCCCCATTGATCGGTTCCGACCAAGGAGGACGCGACGGACACCGATCCGGTTCGCCTCACATCCCGCGTCCGCCCGCGGTGATCCTACGGAAAATACCCGTGACGGCACGGCAACGGCGGCGCAACCTCGAACCGCCAGGATCCTTCCATGACGGCGTCGAACCCTCCTCGCGACGAGTCCCACATCCACCTCGACAGCACGGCGAACCTCATGAACAGCATCAGCAGCCGGCTCGCCGGCCAGCTCAGGCTCGTCTCGCTGAGCGGACGCCGCCGCCCGGCCCCGCCCGCCCTGGTCCTGGTCGCCCACGGCAGCCGCGACCCGCGCGCGCTGAACACCGTACGGGCCCTGATGGACCGGGTCGGCGAACTGCGCCCCGGCCTTCCCCTCCACCTGGGTCACATCGAGCTGAACGAACCCCTGCTCCCCGGCACCCTGGCCGCCCTCGGCGACAGCCCCGCCGTCCTCGTCCCCCTGCTCCTCAGCCGCGGCTACCACGTCAAGCAGGACATCCCCGAGATGGCCGCCGCCGCACCGGCACGCGTGCGCCTGGCCGCCCCGCTCGGCCCGCACCCGCTGGTGGCGGAGACCCTGTACGACCGTCTCGTCGAGGCCGGCTGGCGCACCCGCATGGACGACGCCACACGCCGGACGTGCGCCGTCGTCCTCGCGGCGGCCGGCTCCCGCGACCCCGACTCGGCCACCGACACCCGCCGCACGGCCCGTCTCCTGGCCGCGCGCCTGGGCGTCCCGGTGGTCCCCGCGTACGCCTCGGCGGCGGCCCCGACGGTCCCGACGGCGTTGCGCGCGCTGGCGGCGCGCGGCCGCCACAGAGTCGCAGTCGCTTCCTGCTTCACGGCTCCCGGCCGCTTCGCGACGCAGTGCGCGGACCAGGCACCCTGGATCGCCTCGGCCCCGCTGGGTGCCCACCCGGCGATGGCCCGCCTGATCCTCCACCGCTACGACCGGACTCTCGCGACGCCGGCAACGACAGAGCCGGAACTGGCGTCGGCCTGAAACAGCGGGCGGACGACCCGCCCCGGCAGACGACCGACCGCCCGGCGCCACCCATTTGTCAGTGCCGACGCTTAATGTCGAACCATGGAAGGCACCGCACCCCTCGACGCCTACGACCCGACGTCAGTCGACCGCTGGGCACCCGAACCCGACAAACGCCCAGGCCGCACCGCCTTCCAGCGCGATCGCGCCCGCATCCTGCATTCCGCGGCCCTGCGACGCCTCGCGGGCAAGACCCAGGTGGTCACCCCGGGGACCCGCAGCCAGGCCTGGGACGCCAGTCCCAGAACCCGGCTGACCCACTCCCTGGAGTGCGCCCAGGTCGGCCGGGAGCTGGGCGCGGCCCTCGGCTGCGACCCCGACCTGGTGGAAGCGGCCTGTCTCTCCCACGACCTCGGCCATCCCCCCTTCGGTCACAACGGCGAACAGGCCCTGAACGAGTTCGCCGACGACTGCGGCGGCTTCGAGGGCAACGCCCAGTCCCTGCGACTGCTCACCCGCATCGAGCCCAAGCGCTTCACCGACGAAGGCTCCGTCGGCCTCAACCTCACCCGCGCCGCCCTGGACGCCGCCACCAAGTACCCCTGGCCGCGCGGCGCCCACCCCACCGACCCGGCGTCCCAGAAATTCGGTGTGTACGAGGACGACCGGCCGGTCTTCGACTGGGTCCGCAAGACCGCCCCCGGCACCCGCACCTGCTTCGAGGCCCAGGTCATGGACTGGTCGGACGACGTGGCCTATTCGGTGCACGACGTCGAGGACGGCCTGCACGCGGCCCACGTCGACCCCAACTGCCTGCACGCCGAGCCCGAGCGGCAGGAGGTGTTCGCGGTGGCCGTCGGACGGTACGTCCCCGCGGACACCGACCCGGCCGAACTCGCCGCCGCCCTCGACCGACTCCAGGACCAGGAGTGGTGGCCGCACGGGTACGACGGCACGGCGGTCGCCCAGGCCCGCCTCAAGGACGCCACCAGCCAGCTCATCGGCCGGTTCTGCCTGGCCGCCGAGGTGGCCACCCGCGCCGCGTACGGCAACGGCCGGCTCACCCGCTACGAGGCCGAACTCGTCGTACCCCGCGAGACCCGCATGGAGTGCGCGGTGCTCAAGGCGGTCGCCGACCGGTACGTCATGCAGCGCGCCGAGCAGGAGCGGCTGCGCGCCGACCAGCGGGTGGTCGTCGCCGAGCTGGCCGAGGCGCTCACCGCCCGGGCGCCGGACGGTCTGGAGCCGCAGTTCCGGGCGCTGTTCGAGGGGGCACCCGACGACAACGCGCGCAAGCGGGTGATCGTCGACCAGATCGCTTCCCTCACCGACGCCTCCGCCCGCTCGCTGCACGCGAGACTGACGGGGCATATGTGAAAGGAAAGTGACCCTGGGTGGCCTGATCGGGTCACTCCCTCTTCCCGCATCACGCCGCGTGCGGGACGCTCGCTTGTGGCGGCACCCTTACGAGGAGGCATCAAGTGGTCGACGCGGATCAGACATTCGTCATCGTCGGAGGCGGTCTCGCCGGTGCGAAGGCGGCCGAGACGCTCCGTGCGGAGGGCTTTACCGGCCGGGTGATACTGATCTGCGACGAACGCGACCACCCGTACGAACGCCCGCCGTTGTCCAAGGGCTATCTGCTCGGCAAGGAGGAGCGCGACAGCGTCTTCGTGCACGAGCCTGCCTGGTACGCGCAGAACGACATCGAGCTGCACCTCGGCCAGACCGTCGACCGGATCGACCGCGCCGCGAAGACCGTGCGCTTCGGCGACGACGGCACCCTCGTGCACTACGACAAGCTCCTGCTCGCCACCGGCGCCGAGCCCCGCCGCCTCGACATCCCCGGCACCGGCCTGGCGGGCGTCCACCATCTGCGCCGCCTCGCCCACGCCGAGCGCCTCAAGGGCGTCCTCACCTCCCTCGGCCGGGACAACGGCCACCTGGTGATCGCGGGCGCCGGCTGGATCGGCCTGGAGGTCGCGGCCGCGGCCCGCGAGTACGGTGCCGAGGTCACCGTCATCGAGCCGCTGCCGACCCCGCTGCACAGCGTCCTCGGCCCGGAGCTGGGCAACGTCTTCGGCGAGCTGCACCGCGAGCACGGCGTGCGTTTCCACTTCGGTGGCCGGCTCACCGAGATCGTCGGCCAGGACGGCATGGTCCTCGCGGTGCGCACGGACGACGGCGACGAGCACCCGGCGCACGCCGTCCTCGCGGCCATCGGCGCGGCCCCCCGCATCGGGCTCGCGGAGGCGGCGGGACTGGAGATCGCCGACCGGGTGCACGGCGGCGGTGTCGTGGTGGACGAGCGGCTGCGCACCTCCGACCCCGACATCTACGCGGCCGGCGACGTCGCCTCCTTCCCGTTCACCCTCGCGGACACGCGCATCCGGGTGGAGCACTGGGCGAACGCCCTGAACGGCGGCCCGGCTGCGGCCCGCGCGATGCTCGGCGGGGCCGTCACCTACGACCGCGTGCCCTACTTCTTCACCGACCAGTACGACCTGGGGATGGAGTACAGCGGATGGTCGCCTCCGGGGACGTACGACCAGGTGGTGATCCGGGGCGACGCGGGCAAGCGGGAGTTCATCGCGTTCTGGGTGAAGGAGGGGAGGGTGCTGGCCGGGATGAACGTGAATGTGTGGGACGTCACAGAGCCGATCCAGAACCTCATCCGTTCCCGGGCCCAGGTGAACACGGAGGCCCTGGCCGACCCGCATGTGCCGCTGGAGAGCCTCACCTCCTGAGCACCAGGACTGTCGGTCCTGCCCCGTAGAATCACCTCGTGGCAGGACGGATCAACGACGAGGACGTGAAGGCGGTACGGGACGCGGTCCCGATCGACGCCGTGGTCTCCGAGTACCTCCAGCTGCGCAACGCCGGTGGCGGCAACCTCAAGGGACTGTGCCCCTTCCACGACGAGAAGTCGCCGTCCTTCCAGGTCAGCCCGAGCAAGGGACTCTTCCACTGCTTCGGCTGCCAGGAGGGCGGCGACACCATCACCTTCGTCATGAAGGTGGACCACCTCTCCTTCTCGGAGGCGGTCGAGCGCCTCGCCGCCCAGGCCGGCATCACGCTGCGCTACGAGGAGGGCGGATACAACCCCGCTCACCAGCGCGGCGAGCGCATCCGTCTGGTCGAGGCGCACAAGATCGCCGCCCAGTGGTACGCCGAGCAGCTCGCCACCAGCCCCGAGGCCGAGACCGGCCGGGTCTTCCTCGCCGATCGCGGGTTCGACCAGGCCGCCGCCGTGCACTTCGGCGTCGGCTACAGCCCCCAGGGCTGGGACCACCTCACCCGCTTTCTGCGCGGCAAGGGCTTCACCGACAAGGAACTGGTCCTCTCCGGGCTTTCGCAGGAGGGCCGCCGCGGCCCCATCGACCGGTTCCGGGGCCGGCTGATGTGGCCCATCCGGGACATCGGCGGCGAGGTCGTCGGCTTCGGCGCCCGCAAGCTGTACGAGGCGGACAACGGCCCGAAGTACCTGAACACGCCCGACACGGCGATCTACAAGAAGTCCCAGGTGCTGTACGGCATCGACCTCGCCAAGCAGCACATCGCCAAGATCAGCCGAGCCGTGGTCGTCGAGGGCTACACGGACGTCATGGCCTGCCACCTCGCCGGAGTCACTACCGCCATCGCGACCTGCGGCACGGCCTTCGGCGGCGACCACATCAAGATCCTCCGCCGACTCCTCATGGACAACGGCTCGGCCCGCGTGATCTTCACCTTCGACGGCGACGCGGCCGGCCAGAAGGCGGCCCTGCGCGCCTTCGAGGACGACCAGAAGTTCGCCGCCGAGACCTACATCGCGATCGCGCCCGACGGCATGGACCCCTGTGAGCTGCGGCTGGCCAAGGGCGACGAGGCGGTCGCCGACCTGGCCGAACCCCGCACCCCGCTCTTCGAGTTCGCACTGCGCCAGATCGTGAGCCGCTACGACCTCGACACCCCCGCCGGCCGCGCGGCCGCCCTGGACGAGGCCGCACCGATCGTCGCCCGCATCAAGAACAGCGGCGCCCAGCACGAGGTCGCCGTGGAACTCGCCGGCATGCTCGGCATCCTGGACACCCAGTTCGTGGTCAAACGGGTGGCCCAGCTGGCCCGCTGGGCGCGCGAGCGCGGCGGCAAGGGCGGCCCGCAGCACCAGGCCCGCACCCCCCAGCAGCAGTGGGAGACCGGCCCCCGCCCCGCCTCCGGCCCGGCCCTCACCCTGCGCAACCCCGTCTACGCGGCCGAGCGCGAACTCCTCAAACTCGCCCTCCAGCGGCCCGAACTGGTCTCCCCGGCCTTCGACGCGTACGGCATCGACGAGTTCACCGCCCCGCCCTACGCCGCCGTGCGCCAGGCGGTCGCGGAGGCGGGCGGCGCCGAGTTCGGCGTCCAGGACTCGCAGGAGTACCTGGTCCGGGTCCGCGAGGCCGCGCCCGACGACACGGTCCGCGCGATGGTCACCGAGCTGGCCGTCGAGCCGATCCTGCGCCGCACCGTGGACGAGACCTACGCCGGCACGGTGCTGGTGCAGATCCGCCGCCGCGCCGTGGAGCGCCGCATCCGCGACATCCAGTCCCAGCTGACCCGCCTGTCCAGCGGCGGCGACCCCGCCCAGCTGGCCGCCGTGCAGAACGAGATGTGGGTCCTCCAGCAGTACGACCGGACGCTGCGCGAGCGGGGCGCGGAAGCGCTCTAGTGCCGCGGCACTAGCCCTCCGGGAAGGCCGGTGTCACCGCCCGCAGCAGGCGGTCCGCGAACTCCCGCTCCCGCTCGGCGAACTGCGGGTACTCGCCGGCGAAGTGGTGCCACTCGACGTACCCGACCGCCTCCACGACGTCCTCCAGCAGGACGCTCTCCCGGTACGGGTACGGCCATTCGCCGGACAGCCGGAACACCTCGTGCAGCAGCTCGTGGGAGAACGGGTGGCGCTCGGCGAGGAGAACCGCGTCATAGAGGTCCTTGCCCTGGGCGTACATGTCGTTGATCACCCACATGAGCTTCCAGGCGAGCGACAGCCCGGGCGTCGCGCCGAGCAGGACCGCGCCCCCGGGCAGCTCCACGGGCCGGGGCTCCTCGGGCAGCTTCTCGTTGAAGACGAAGTCGAGCTGGACATGACCGCCCGGCAGTCCGGGCGCCGACCAGGGCACGACCATGCGCCGGCCGGGCACCCGCTCGTACGTCCAGATGTCCTCCACGACCGCGTCCCGCGCGGAGAAGACGATGCCCTGCTCCCGCGCCTCGGCCGTCGCCTGCGCCGCCCCCGCGATCCCGTGCAGCATCCGGGACGTCCGCTCCTCGTCGATCCCCCAGGTGGCCGGTACGACGACGAAGTCCAGGTCACCGGGCTCACGGGCGGCCTCGCCGAACCAGACCGACATCAGCACGCTGCCGCGCAGCACCAGCGAGTCGGCCCACTCGGAGCCGGCGATCGCGGCCGCCACGAGATGCACCGCCCGCCGGCGGGCGGTGCGCCACGCCTCGCCGCGCGCCGGGTCGGCGAACGCGGGGTCGCCGGCCCGGTAGGCGTTCTGGTACTGCTTCAGGGCCGGTTCGAAGACGGGCCGCTGTACGACGTCGTCACCGGGCACCCAGGCCAGCGTCCTCGGCAGATCCCTCTCCCGGCGGGTCGCTTCGTCCAGCGGCTCCCGGGGAATCTCCGAGTGCTGCCATCCGAAGTGCTTCCATTCGAACTGCTTCGACGTCCCGTTCGTGTCCGCGTTCATGTCCCCGCCTCTCGCGTCGGCCCGTCCTCGAGCCACCCCTCGTCCACCGACTCGTCGCTGTCGTACAGCACGAACTCCCGTTCCACGCACAGCACGTCGAGACCGTCCAGATCGGCCAGCAGCCGTTCAAGCGCCCGCCCCGCGTCCTCGTCGGCCACCCCGCGGCACCGCTGCGTCACGAACCGCTCGTGCCGTCCGCCCCCGTGCACCCGGCGTGCGTTCCACGACAGGTGAGCGCCGTGCGCGACCACCCGCGCGGCCAGCACGCCGAGGTCGGTGTCCGCGTCCAGCAGCAGCTTCACGTGATGCTCGAAGTACTGCCCGGCCCCGCAGGGCCCGCCCGGCACCTCCGGCGCCCACGGCACCGACTCGATCTTCACGCGGACCGGTGCGAATCCGTCCGCCCGCAGCGCCGCCACGGTCCGGGCCGCTCGCGCCGACTCCTCGGGGTACGACGCCGAACCGGCCAGGGTGAGCATCGGCTGGTTCCGCATCCGGCCGCGGGCCAGCACGATGTGCGTCAGCTTCAGAGCGGCGGCATCCGCCCAGCCGCGCAGCCGCTCCGCCTCGGCGGGGTCCGCGCAGGCGACGGTCACATGGGTTTCGTACAGGAGTCCGGACACCGGGGGATCGTCGCAGACCGGCCCGGGCGCGGCACGCGAGTTTCCCGCCCTGGTCACCAGCCGGTCACGGACCGGACGCAAAAAGTCACCGCAAGCCCCTCGTGGCGGGGATGTGTCTTACCCCACACTGGGGGCGGTGCCCGAGTCCACGGAGCGCAGGCCGTCGACTCTCCGCTCCCGAAGTACCGCTGCCGCACACCTTGAGCAGCGATCATCCTGGAGGTCGCCCCCGTGCAGACCCAGACCCTCGCCCAGACCGACAGCAGCGCCGGCGCCACCGCCGACGAGCCGGACGCGGAGCCCGACGTCCTCGTGGCCGTGCCCCCGCAGAGCCGCGCCCCCGGCCACCCGGAGACCAGCCCGGAGCCGGTCCCCGAGGCGGCGGTCGGGCCGGCGCAACCGCCCGCCGAGGCACTGACGGAAGAACCGGACGAGCCCGACGCGCCGGAGGAGGCCGCCGAGCCCGTGGAGGCCCCGGTCGCCGCCCGCGCCGACACCGCAGGGCCCTCCTCGGACCTGTTCCGCCAGTACCTGCGCGAGATCGGCCGTATCCCGCTGCTCACCGCGGCCGAGGAGGTCGAACTCGCCCGCCGGGTCGAGGCCGGGCTGTTCGCCGAGGAGAAGCTGATCACCACCCCCGACCTGGACAGTCAGCTCGCGCTCGACCTGGACCGGCTCGTCGTCATGGGCCGGATGGCCAAGCGCCGCCTCATCGAGGCCAACCTGCGGCTCGTGGTCTCCGTCGCCAAACGGTACGTCGGCCGCGGCCTGACCATGCTCGACCTGGTCCAGGAAGGCAACCTCGGGCTCATCCGGGCCGTGGAGAAGTTCGACTACGCCCGCGGCTACAAGTTCTCCACCTACGCCACCTGGTGGATCCGGCAGGCCATGTCCCGCGCCCTGGCGGACCAGGCCCGCACCATACGCGTCCCCGTACACGTCGTGGAACTGATCAACCGGGTCGTCCGCGTCCAGCGCCGCATGCTGCAGGAGCGCGGCTACGAGCCGACGCCGGAAGAGGTCGCCGCACATCTGGAGCTGGCCCCCGAACGGGTCGGCGAGGTGCTGCGCCTGGCTCAGGAGCCGGTGTCCCTGCACGCCCCGGTCGGCGAGGAGGACGACGTGGCCCTCGGCGACCTCATCGAGGACGGCGACGCCACGAGCCCCGTCGAGTCGGCCGCGTTCCTGCTGCTCCGGGAGCATCTGGAGGCCGTGCTCTCCACCCTCGGCGAACGGGAACGCAAGGTCGTCCAGCTCCGCTACGGCCTGGCCGACGGGCGCCCCCGCACCCTGGAGGAGATAGGCCGCCTCTTCGGCGTGACCCGGGAACGGATACGTCAGATCGAGTCCAAGACCCTGAACAAGCTCAGGGACCACGCCTTCGCCGACCAACTGCGGGGATACCTGGACTGACGAGGGGCCGCCCACCCGAGGTGAGCGACCCCTCCCGACCGTCACCCGGGGATCAGTCGACCTCGGCCACAGCCTGCGCGAACTGGGCCTTGTACAGCCGCGCGTACGCCCCGTCGGCCGCCAGCAGCTCGGCGTGCGCACCCTGTTCGACGATCGAGCCGTTCTCCATCACCAGGATCGTGTCGGCATCCCGGATGGTGGAGAGCCGGTGCGCGATGACGAACGACGTCCGCCCGTCGGCGAGTTTGGCCATCGCCTTCTGGATCAGCACCTCGGTACGGGTGTCCACGGAGCTGGTCGCCTCGTCCAACACCAGGATCGTCGGGTCGGACAGGAACGCCCGCGCGATGGTGATGAGCTGCTTCTCACCGGCGCTGACCCCCGTGCCCTCGTCGTCGATCACGGTGTCGTAACCGTCGGGAAGGGTACGGATGAAGCGGTCCGCGTGGGCCGCGCGCGCGGCCTCCTCGATCTCCGCACGGGTGACCTCGCCCTCCCGTCGCCCGCCACCGCCCTGACCGAGTGCGCTTCGCGCACCCCCTACTACTCCAGCGCCGTACGCGATGTTGTCCGCGATGCTGCCGCCGAACAGCCAGGTGTCCTGCAGCACCATGCCGATCCCGGACCGCAGGTCGTCCCGGGACATCCTGCGGATGTCCACGCCGTCGAGGGTGATCCGCCCGCCGGAGACGTCGTAGAACCGCATCAGCAGGTTGACCAGCGTGGTCTTGCCCGCACCGGTCGGGCCGACGATCGCCACCGTCTGCCCGGGCTCCACCGTCAGCGACAGATCCTCGATCAGCGGCTTCTCCGGGTCGTAGCGGAACGACACATGCTCCAGGCGCACCCGCCCGCGCAGTTCCGCCGGCCGCTCGCCCGGCACCGGATCCGCCTCCTGCTCCTCCGCGTCCAGGAGTTCGAAGATCCGCTCGGCCGAGGCGACACCCGACTGCACCAGATTCGCCATCGACGCGACCTGCGTCAGCGGCATCGAGAACTGCCGCGAGTACTGGATGAACGCCTGCACATCACCGATGGACAGGGCGCCCGACGCGACCCGCAGGCCACCGACGACCGCGACCAGCACATAGTTCAGGTTCGACACGAACATCATCAGCGGCTGCATCACACCGCTGTTGAACTGCGCCTTGAACCCGGCCTCGTACAGCGCGTCGTTCTGCTCGGCGAACTGCTGCGCCGACTCCGCCTGCCGGCCGAACACCTTCACCAGGGTGTGCCCGGTGTACATCTCCTCCACGTGCGCGTTCAGCTTGCCGGTCGTGCGCCACTGCTGCACGAAGTGCGGCTGCGACCGCTTGCCGACCCGGGTGGCGACCACGAACGACAGCGGCACCGTCACCAGCGCGACCAGCGCCAGGATCCAGGAGACCCAGAACATCATCACGAGCACGCCGATGATGGTCAGCACCGAGTTGATCAGCTGGCCCATCGACTGCTGGAGCGTCTGCCCGATGTTGTCGATGTCGTTCGTGGCCCGGGACAGCACCTCGCCGCGCTGACGCTTGTCGAAGTACGACAGCGGCAGCCGCGACAGCTTCGCCTGCACGTCCTCGCGCATCCGGTACATCGTGCGGTTCACGGCCCGGTTGACCAGCCGGGTGGCGACCGCCATCAGCAGACCGGCGACCAGGAAGGTGCCGAGCGCGAGCAGCAGTACGTTCCCGACGGCATCGAAGTCGATGCCCTTGCCGGGCGTGAAGTCGGTGCTCTTCAGCATGTCCGCGACGGTGCCCTGGCCCCGCTCGCGCATCGACTGGAGCACCTGCTCCTTGGAGGCCCCGGCCGGCATCTGCCGGCCGATGATGCCGGCGAACACCAGGTCGGTGGCCCGGCCGAGGATCTTCGGGCCGATCACGCTCAGGCCCACACTGACGACCACGCAGAACAGCAGGCCGTAGATGGTGACCCGTTCGGGCTTGAAATGGGAGACGAGCCGTTTGCCCGACCCCTTGAAGTCCATCGAGCGCTGGTCGGGGCCGCCCCCGGCCATCATGCGTCCCATGGGCCCGGCCATCAGGCTGCCTCCGCTTCCGTGAGCTGGGAGAGCACGATCTCCCGGTAGGTCTCGTTGCCCGCCATCAGCTCGTGGTGCCGGCCCGTGCCGACCACCCGGCCCTCGTCCAGGACGACGATCCGGTCCGCGTCCCGGATGGTCGCCACCCGCTGGGCGACGATGACGACGGTCGCCTCGGCGGTCTCGCGGGACAGCGCCGCGCGCAGCGCGGCGTCCGTCGCGTAGTCGAGCGCGGAGAAGGAGTCGTCGAAGAGGTAGATCTCCGGGCGCTGCACCAGCGTGCGGGCGATGGCCAGCCGCTGCCGCTGACCGCCGGACACATTCGTGCCGCCCTGCGCGATCGGCGCGTTCAGCCCGCCCTCCAGCTTCTGCACGAAGTCCTTGGCCTGCGCCACCTCCAGCGCGTGCCACAGCTCCTCGTCGGTGGCGTCCGGGTTGCCGTAGCGCAGGTTGGTCGCGACCGTCCCCGCGAACAGGTAGGGCTTCTGGGGCACGAGTCCGACGGTCCTCGCGAGCAGCTCTGGGTCGACCTCCTGCACGTCCACGCCGTCGACCAGCACCTCGCCCTCGGTGGCGTCGAACAGCCGCGGGACCAGCCCGAGCAGCGTCGACTTGCCGCTGCCGGTCGAGCCGATCACGGCGGTCGTCTCACCCGGCAGCGCCACCACGTCGACGGCCTTCAGCACCGGCTCCTCGGCACCCGGATAGCGGAAGCCCGCCCCGCGGATCTCCAGATGCCCGTGCCGGCGCAGCTCGGTGACCGGCGTAAGGGGCGGCACCACGCTGGAATCCGTCTCCAGGACCTCCTGGATGCGCTCGGCGCACACCTCCGCGCGCGGCACCATCATGAACATGAAGGTGGCCATCATCACGGACATCACGATCTGCATCAGATAGGCGAGGAACGCGGTCAGATCGCCGATCGCCATCCCGCCGCTGTCGATGCGGTGCGCGCCGAACCACACCACCGCGATCGACGACAGGTTCACCACCGTCATGACGATCGGGAACATCAGCGCGAGCATCCGTCCGGTCGCCAGCTGCATCTCGGTGAGTTCGCCGTTCGCCTTCCCGAACCGGCCCTGCTCGTACTCGTCCCGGACGAAGGCGCGGATCACCCGGTTGCCGGTGATCTGCTCACGCAGCACCCGGTTCACCGTGTCCAGCCGGACCTGCATGGACCGGAACAGCGGCCGCAGCCGGACCACGATCAAAGTCACGGAGATGCCGAGCACGGGAACGACGGCGATGAGCACCGCGGACAGCGGCACGTCCAGGCCGAGAGCCAGCACGATCCCGCCGACGCACATGATGGGCGCCGACACCATCAGGGTGAAGGTCAGCAGGGCCAGCATCTGGACCTGCTGTACGTCATTGGTCGTACGGGTGATGAGAGAGGGCGCCCCGAAGTGACCCATCTCACGGGCGGAGAAGGACTGCACCCGGTCGAAAACGGCGCCTCGCACGTCCCGGCCGAGCGCGGAGGCGGTCCGGGCGCCGTAGTACACGGCTCCGATGTTGCAGACGACCTGTGCCAGCGAGATGCCGATCATCAGGGCGCCGAAGGACAGGATGTAACCCGTATCGCCCTTCACGACACCGTTGTCGATGATGTCCGCGTTCAGTGTGGGCAGGTAGAGGGTGGCGCAGGTCTGCAGGAACTGCAGCAGCACCAGGAGGGCTATGGGTTTCTTGTAGGGCCTGAGATAGGTCCGCAGAAGTCGTATGAGCACGCTACGTCTCTCGGAGTCGGCGATGAGGGCTGGTCGGTGTGCCCTTGGCCCCTATCGTCGGACACTCCACCCGCGTTACCCCAACCGATTAACCCGACAGCGGCGCTCGCGTGATCCCACGGGGCTCCGGAGTAATCCGGCCCATTCCGGCATCAGGGGCGAAACGCCCCCGGGTGGGTCTGCTCCCGTACGGACACGAACTGCTGCCGCACGGCCTGACCCACGGCCAGGTCGTCACCCGGGTCCAGGACCTGCGCGGCCGCGCCCTGCCAGGCCGGCGGATTGCGCGGGTCGAGCGCGCCCTGCGACACGCCGAGCGCCCAGGCGGCCTGCCGGGCCGCGCCGATCGCGGCGTAGTCCGCGGGCTGCGGTACGACGACCTGTGCGCCGAACAGCGAGGGCGCCGCGGCCTGCACGGCGGACAGCTCGGCGGCCTGGCCCAGCAGGAAGATCCGCCGCACGTCCACACCCCGCCCGCGCAGCACGTCGAGCGCGTCGGCGAGCCCGCACAGCATGCCCTCGAACGCGGCCCGCGCCAGATGTTCGGGCCTCATCGACTCGCGCCGCAGGCCCGCGAGGGTCCCGGCGGTGTGCGGGAGACTCGGCGTCCGCTCACCCTCCAGGTAGGGCAGGAGGACCAGCCCGTGCGACCCCGGCGTCGACTTCATCGCCAGGTCGGACAGGCTCTCCAGGTCGGACAGACCGAGGAGTTCGGCGGTGCCGCGCAGGGTGCGTACGGCGTTCAGGGTGGTGACGACCGGCAGATGCATGCCGGTGGCGTCGGCGAGGGAGGTGATCATCCCGGCCTGGTCGGCGAGCGCCTCCGGGTGGACGGCCATCACGGACCCGGAGGCCCCGAGCGAGACGACCGCGTCCCCGAGCCCGATCCCGAGCCCGAACGCGGCGGCCATGGTCTCCCCGGTCCCGGCGGAGATCAGCAGCCCCTCCGGGGTCGTACCGGCCGCGTCCGAGGGACCGATCACCTCGGGCAGCATCGTCTGGTGACCGAGCGCCAGTTCGACCAGGTCGGGCCGGTAGCTGCCGGTGGCGGCGGACCAGTACCCGGTGCCGGAGGCTCCGCCGCGGTCGGTGGTCCTGCGCACGGGCCGCCCGAGCAGCTGCCACACCAGCCAGTCATGGGCCTGCAGCAGGACGGCCGTACGCCGTGCGTTCTCGGGCTCGTTCTTCGCGAGCCAGCGCAGCTTGGTGACCGGCTGCGCGGCCTGGGGCACACACCCCACCGCCTGCGCCCACGCCTCCCGGCCGCCGAGCGCGTCGACCAGATCGGCCGCCGCGACCTGCGCCCGCTTGTCACCGCCGACCAGCGCCGGCCGCACGGTGTTGCCCTGCGCGTCCAGCGGGATCAGCGCGTTCTGCTGCGCGGAGACACCGATGGCCTGCACGCCCTCCAGCAGCCCGCCTCCCGCGGCCTCGCCCAGGGACAGCAGCCAGGCCTGCGGATCGACGTCGCTGGGCCGTGCGGCCCCGTCCGCCGCCTCCACCGGATGCGGCGCATACCCCTGCCTCAGCACGGCTCCCGTGTCCGCGTCACAGACCACGATGCGCGTGAAATCGGGCGAGCTGTCCAACCCGGCGACTATCCCCATGGCGAAAATTCTGCCGCATCGCGGCGCTTGCTTCTGGCCGAGGGCGCCGTTGGGGTCACTCTGCTTCGCCGGGTACGGGTCCGGCCAGGGTCTTTCGTTTGGATCAGGCCGGATCGGGGAGCGGGGTCTGGTGCCGTGCATCGCAAGGCGGAGGAGGGCGTCATGGCGGAGCCATGGCAACCGACGACAACGCGGCGAGGCGCGGCACCAGACCCCGCGAGCCCGGCCTGATCCAAACGAAAGACCCTAGGTGTTGCTGGTGCCCCAGTCGTCCTCGTCGGCGCCGTTGATGGTGCGTTCCCGCAGCGAGCGGACCCGTTGGGCCACGGACTCCGGGACACGGTCGCCGACCTTGTGGCTGACCGTGTGGAAGGCCTTGCCGGCGTACTGGCGGCCCTGCTGGGCGGCGGTCTCGGCGGTGTTGCGTACGGCGGGGTTCTGCGCGATCTGGCGAGCGGACTTCTTCAGCTGCTCGTAGCGCTCGCGTCCGGCCCTTGTGCCGAGTACGTAACCGAGGGCCATTCCGGCGACGAACGTGAGCCGATAGCGCATGGCTGCCACCCTTCCCTTGCCTAGGTCCCTGGTGCGGCGTCGGTGCCGGGGGGATACCGATTGGCGAAGCACCCCCCTGCTTGCGCTAATGTATGTGTCGCAGCGAACGCCCGCCCCCTGGCGAATACCCAGGTAGGTACGTTCGATGCAACGAGGCGATCCTCCGTAGCTCAATTGGCAGAGCAGCCGGCTGTTAACCGGCAGGTTACTGGTTCGAGTCCAGTCGGGGGAGCTTCGATCCTCCGTAGCTCAATTGGCAGAGCAGCCGGCTGTTAACCGGCAGGTTACTGGTTCGAGTCCAGTCGGGGGAGCGCACTGAACAAGGACCCTTCGGGGTCCTTTTTCGTGTCCGTGGGAACCATGGTCCGCGCGCCGAAGTCCTCAAGGTCAGGAAGCAGCGCGGAAGCCGACCATCCGAAGCAGGAGATCGTATGAGCGGCTATGCTGCGGCAGACGGCGCGTACACATGTACGCGACACGCCGCTATGGGGCGGTAGCTCAGCCGGTTAGAGCAGCGGACTCATAATCCGTCGGCCGTGGGTTCGAGTCCCACCCGCCCCACTCTCGCCCGTCGGTGCAGGAACGTTTTCACCTGCGCCACAGTAGGGCCCCCGCCGTCGGAGGGTGGCGACCGGGACGAGGGGCTCGTCCGAGGGCGGCCGGCGCCGCTGAGCGGCTGGACCGTACCGGGAGCGCTCTGTACCCGGCGGCATACTGTGCGCATGGAACGCATAGGGGGGTACCTCGTCGAGCGAAAGCTCGGTGAGGGAGGGATGGGGACCGTCTTTCTCGCGCGGACGCGTGGCGGCCGTGCGGTCGCGCTGAAGATCGCCAGGGCGGAGCTGGCGGCGGACCCGGTCTTCCGTGAGCGGTTCCGCAGGTCGAGGCGGCCCGAGCGGTCGGCGGATTCCACACGGCACCGGTGGTGGACGCGGACATCGACGGTGATCCCCTGTGGCTGGCGACCGCCTACATTCCCGGACCGACCCTCGCGGCGCGGCTGGCCGCCCGGGGCGCGATGGACGAGTCGCAGCTGCGGGCGCTGGCCGCCGCGCTCGCCGAGGCGCTGGAGTCCATCCACTCCTGCGGTCTGGTGCACCGCGATCTCAAGCCCGGCAACATCATCATGGCCGAGGACGGGCCCCGCGTCCTCGACTTCGGCATCGCCCGGGCCGTCGAGTCCACCCGCCTCACCGCGACCGGCACCGCCTTCGGCACGCCCGGCTTCCTCGCCCCCGAGCAAGCCCTAGGCCACGATGTGACCGGCGCCGCCGACGTGTTCGCCCTCGGCGCCGTCCTGGTCGCCGCGGCCGGCGGCAGCGCCTGGGGCGAGGGCACACCGATGGGGCTGATGTACCGCTCCGTCCACGAGCCGCCGAACATGTCCGCCGTCCCCGCCGGGCTGGTGGACCTGGTGGCGGCATGTCTGGCGAAGGACCCCGCGGCCCGGCCGACGCCCACCCGGCTGCTGGATCTGCTGACCGGGGCGCCGCAGGAGCCGGCCGGATCCGCCGGACCGTCGTACGCCCCGACACTCGCCGCACCCGCGCCGCCCACGACGCCCTCACATTCGCCGGCAACGTCGTCCCCGGCTCCCTCGACACCTGCGCACATGCCTCCGCCGCCCGCGGCTCCGCCGCACATCCCGTACGGGTTCGGGCCGCCGATCCCGTACGGTGCGCTGGAGGCCCGTCTCGCCGACCGGGAGGCCCGCGTCGTCGTCAACGCGACCGGGGTGATCCTCGAAGTCGCCGGTGTCGCAGCGGACTTCGAGTGGGCGGAGGTCGCCGGTGTCGTCCGTACGCCCTCCACACGTGGTAGCCGGCTCACGGTGACCGTGCGGTTGTGGGACGGCGGCGAGTACTCCTGTGAGCTCAACGCCCGCCGGTCGGCCCGGCTCGCCGAGTGGATCGCTCAACTCGACCACGTCCTCGGGCAGTACCTGGCCGGCCGCTAGGTCCTGTCGTCAAATTCCCGCCTGCCTCGCGGCGTCATGCACGCTCCCCCACTGCCTTGAGGGCGTGGGCGGTGCCCCCACTCGGCGCACCGGGCGCAGACCCAAGTACATCCAGTACGAGGCTCCGCGCCCGGCACGCCGAGAGCACGCACCTGACGCCGCGAGGCCCGCCCTTCGGGCGGACGACGGGAATGTGACGACAGTACCCAGCCGACCGGTCGACGGGAGTCCGTCAAGCCGTTTCGCCAACAGCGGCACATGACAGATGACTTGGCCCCAACCTGGCTTGGACATGCCCTGTCCTGGGCACGGACCTCCTACCGGGAGCCGCCGTGGGGCGGCGCCGGCAGGAGGAGGGCGTCATGGACCGTCGGATCCGGGTGCGTATCAATCGTCGGCCCGCCGCCCCGCGCGGGCAGGAAATCGACCGCAGGACGCCTTCGGGGCGCATCCTGCCGTACTGATCAGCGGTCGGCTCCGGCCGGTTCGACGAGGCATTTCAGGGGCGCGGGCCGACGATTGCGCACGGCCCAGGCATCGACATGCACGGCCCGCGCAGACGCACACCGGCACAGGCCGTGCCGCGCGGGTCACCTCGGGCAGTGGGTCCCTGCGGCGGGCCACGCCGAGCAGGGCGTGCAGGGGGCGCTCGCTCGCTCGCCCGGTCCCGGGCGCGGACGCCACCGGGCGACGATGCCGACCGGGCGGAGAGGTTCCGTCGGCCGCAGTTCGACCGGCTCGCCCTCCCGCAGCTCCCGGGTGACCGCCGGCCCCGGCAGCAGCCAGACTCCGTGCCCACGCCCGGTGAGCCGCAGCAGCACCGCCACGAGCCCTGGATCACGGCCGGCCGCACCCCGCCGGCAGCTCCGTGCCGAAGCGGTCCGCCGGCATCTCCGAGGTGCACCCGGGCTCGGCCACGAAGTCGTACCGCAGCATCTCCCGGCCACCGTCGGCTCGGCGTCCGCCCTCTGTCCGTGCCGCCCGCGCCGTACTCCAGAGCCGCGCTCACCACGACCGGCTGCGTCCTCGTCGGCATCGGCCTGCCGGCCGTGCGGTCGGCGGCTGCTGGTGGCCAAGGCGACAACCGGGCCCAGTGTCTGACGCGCCCTCATCGATGGTCCAGGGCCGACCGGCCGGACAGTCCCCCTTCCCGGGGGTGTCACGCGTCGGCGCGCCGGTGTCCTTCCGGCTCAGCCCGTGCGGCCACCCGTATCTCTTCCCGCACCGTCACACCGGTGCACGAACCGGCGCTCTCAGGCCGCCAGGGGATTCAGGATCAGTGGATCGATCCGGCCCTCCAGCATGGCACCGAGACCCTCTACGGCGCACATGTCGGGCCGCTCCGCGATGTGTACCGGGACGCCGGTCGCCTTGCGCAGCATCTGGTCGAGGCCGGGCAGCAGGGCGGATCCGCCGACCATCATGATCCCGCGGTCGGCGAGATCGGCCACCAGGTCGGGCGGGCACTCGCGCAGTACCTTCCCGATCCCGTCCAGGACGGCCATCAGCGGGGTCTGGATGGCGTAGCGCACGGCGGCGGTGTCGACCCGCACGCTGCGGGGGAGCCCGGTGGCCACGTCCCGCCCGTGGATCTCCGTCGAGGCCGGCCCGTCCGAGAAGAGCCCGTTGCCGGACAAGGCGAGCTGCAGCGGCCGTACGGCCTGGCTGGGCAGCAGCAGCGCGTGCTTGTGCCGCAGGTGCTGCACGATCGCATGGTCCACGGCCTCCCCGCCGACCGGCATCCGCGCGGCGGTGACGATGGAGCCGAGGGAGAGCACCGCGACCTGTGTGGCCGCCGCCCCGCACACCAGGATCATGGTGGCCTCGGGCCGCTCCACGGGCAGCCCGCACCCCACGGCGGCCGCGATGAGCGTGTCCACCAGCTCCACCCGCCGCGCGCCCAGCCCGACCAGCGTCTCGATCGTCGCCCGCTGGGCCAGCGGATCCGCGTCGTGCGGGGTGCTGGCCGCCGCGCGCAGCCGGGGCTTGCGGCGCAGCGTCCGGCGGATCTTGTCGCCGAGCAGGTGCCGCAGCATGCGCTGGCCCATCTCGATGTCGACCACCGTGCCACCGGCGATGGGCCGTACGACCCTGATGTAGTCCGGCGTCTTCCCCGTCATCTGCGCCGCGAACTCGCCCACCGCGATGAGCGAGCCGGTCCGCGTGTTCACGGCCGCGACGGAGGGCTGGTCGACGACCAGACCGGCACCCTTCACATAGACCCGGGTGCGGGCCGCGCCCAGGTCGACAGCGAAGTGGCAGCGGCGCAACTGGTCAAGGCTGACGGTCACGGCAGATCCTTCCGAGTGCGCGGTCCTTGCGGCCGGATGGCGGCTTCTTTCGCATCCTCCGGGGGATTCCGATGGCGCGCCTGCGGGAGGGGGCCGGGCGGGGCGCGGCTGAATGGGGGGTTTCAGAGGGAGCGCGCGGCATCCAGGAGAGGTTCGAGGGAGGATACGGTGACCGTGCTGCCTTCCTCGCGCAGGCGTCGGCGCCCGGTTGCGGTGGGGGCGTAGCCGACGAAGGGGAGGCCGAGCTGCTGGGCGGCGGTGAGTTCGGCGATCGAGGAGCTGATCAGGACGGCTGCGGCGGGCGGCGTGTCCAGGGCGCGCAGCAGGCAGTCGGGGTGGGGCATCAGCAGGCCGAGGTCGTCGCGGCGGCCGTGGGTGCCCATGAGGGGCAGGCGATAGGGCTCCAGGTAGCGGCGTGTGGCCTGGGCGGACACGTCCGTCACCACGCTGACGCGACGGCCGGAACCATGCAGGGCGCGGACGAACGCGACGGAACGGTGCGTCGTGGGCGCGTCGGGCACGGCACCCAGTTCGAGGTCGTCCAGGCGTGCCCGCAGCAGGGGGCCGAGCGGGTCGTGGGCGAAGGCGCGCAGCAGGTCCAGCGGATGCACGAACGCCTCCCGTCCGGCGGCGCCCGTGGGGGCCGGTGGCCGACCCCCGAGCGCGTCCTGCGGATCGCGGTGCTCGGCGACGACGGAGAGCAGGTCGAGAGCGGCCTCGCGTGCCGTCTGCGCCGAGAACAGCCGAGCGAGGGGACCGTCGAAGCCGATCAGCACGGTTTCGGCGCCGGCGAGCACGGCCGACAGCCGACCGTGCGACGGAGCCGACTGCGCCGGCAGCGGCGCGGGCGCCCCTTCCGGGGCCAGGCGCACGGCATACGACACGGACAGCCCCGGCACCGGCCAGGTACGCACACCTTCGTTCACCGCCCGCTGGGCAGCACCCGCGCGGCGCAGCGGATGACGGCGGGTGATGCGGACCGCCGCGTCGCGCAGATGCTCCAGCAGCAGCCCGGAGACGCCGGTGGTCCCGCCACGGACGAAGGCGACCGGATCGTCGACGTGCCAGGACAGCTCCACCGCCGCGGTGAACGCGCCCTTGCCGGAGCTGGGCAGGGACACCGTGTGGAGGGCTTGGTGCGGGGTGAGGTCGACCGAGTAGTACGTCTGCGGACGAGGCGGGCGCGTCCCGTACGGCTGGACCGGGTTGAGCAGCGCGAGCGGGCCGTCGGGCCCCGTGTGGACGACGGCCGTGCGGCCCGGGGTGGGGATGCCCAGCTCATGCAGGTCGCGCGTGATGAAGGGGCCCTGCACCAGCTCGCGTTCCGCGCGCGCCTGCTCCGACGGCGCCAGCGCGCAGGACCAGGCGATGGGCGCGAGGTCCGGGTCGCTGCCCCGGTACAGCGGCTCGAAAATCTGGGGCCTCTGGGCGGCGGAGCTTTCCGTGAACTCCCCGTAGAGGGTCGGGGAGACGACGACCGTGACGTCGGCGGCCGGGCGCCCGGGCGGCTCCGGCAGGTCCGCCGGTACAGAGGGGTGCTCCCAGAGCAGCACCTGGAGGCGCGGCCGGTTCGCCAGCCCTGCGAGGGTCTCGCGGAGCCCGCGGAGGATCGCTACCAGCACCGGCAGCAGATAGGCGTCGGGTTCGGTGTGGACGTGGTAGCCGTTGGGGAGGACCTTCGTCTCGTACTGGTGGGGGGCGAGTGAGCCTCGGGAGAGGAGCTCGTGGACCGCGTACTCCAGGGTGATGCGTGCTTCCGGGTGGCCGGTCAGGCCCGGGGTCAGGAAGGCGATCGTGGGGCGGAGCCGCTGCTGCGGCGAGGCTCGGTCGAGCCCGGAGCGGAGCGAACGGAGCGTGGCACGAAGGGTGTCGAGGTCGTCCCGGGCCCCCCGGGCGGCCGGCCCCGGAATGCCGGCGAGCGCCTCGCCACGCCACAGCTCAAGGGCTTCCTGGGCCAGTTCGCCGCTGCGTGCCAGGTCTCCGGCGGTCCGGGACCGCTCGGCCTCGGCGGCCAGGCGGCGGACGCGGAAGACATCGACGTCGTCGGAGTCGGACAGGCGGTCGAGACGCAGGGCGTATCCGCCCTCGACGGTCACGGTGTCCGGCCCGAGAAGGTGGCGCAGGCGGTCGAGATACGTGTCCAGGAGATCACGTGAGCCGTGACGACCGAGGGAACCCCAGAGCCCGGTGGCCAGCTCCTCGTGCGTGGCGGGCTCGCCCTGGCGGAGCAACAGCGTGCACAGCAGGGCTTGCTCGGCGGGCTGGTCGATGACGAGGGGCACACCGTCCCGGGTGACGCGGAGGGGGCCCAGGAGGGAGAAGCCGAGGGTGCGCTCCCGAAGCGGAGGCAGCCGGCCGGCCTGCCCGGCGGAATCGGACAGCCGCCGCAGGCTGTCCTGGCTGACCGTCGCGAAGGCCTCGCCGTCCACGTGGGTGCCGGTGCCGGACGGCGCCGCTGTCGAGGCCCGGAACTCGCCGGGCGCCCGCCCGGCTCGTCTGTCGATCAGTTCGCCGATGCGGTCCAGGAGTTCGGTGGTGCGATGGCGGGCGGTGCGCGGCAGGCTGAGCAGGAGAAGGTCCCGTACGCCGTCCCGGAAGGCGTAGGAGCCGGGCGGGCCGCCCGGTACGGTGGCGAGCATGCCGCTGAGGATGACCTCGGCCAGGTGCTGGGGGCGCGGATCCGGTTCGAGGGCGGCCTGCAGCAGGCGCATGACGGGCAGGTCGGGGCGGCCCACCGCGAGATGACCGGCCAGCCGGAACGCTTCGGGGGAGGCGCTGGCGCGAAACCGCAGGACCAGCTCCTCGGCGGACAGCAGGCCGACATCCATACGATGGTCGGCCCGGGCCGGCAGGGGGCGGCCCAACCCGGCGACCGCGGCGGGGAATTCGGTCCCGCCGGGTGCCGCGAGCAGCGCGGCCCAATGCGCCAGCCACTGCGGCTCGCACTCCAGCACGGGGAGAGGGACGGTCCCGTCGGTGCCGGGGCGACACGTCGGTTCGTACGGCGCTGTGGCGTCGTAGGACCCGGGGTGATGCTGCTCCTGCTGTCCGTACGGGGTGAAGGTGAGCGTCGCCGTGGCGGCCACAGGGTGCGGGGCCGACAGACGGCCGGGCGTCGTCGGCAGGGCCGTGTCCCGCCACAGGTGTTCCGGGAGGGGCTGTACGACGGCCAGGGGCATCCGGCGCGCCCAGCGGAGCAGGGTGTCGTACCAGAGGGTGCCGGCGTGGCCCTCGCGCCACTGCGGGCCCATGCAGTCGCTGATCAGGAGGGTGATGGTGCGGCCGTCGGCGGGGGCCTGCGCGTCGGGACCGCGCACGGTGCCGTCGGGGGCGGCGCGGTACAGGTCGACCGTGCGGAAGACGCCCGCCTGGGCGAGCGCCGTGTGCAGTGCGCGGATCAAGGGGCGCCAGACGGGCATCGTCGGCCCGGTGTCGTACACCAGGTTCAGCCGCAGCCAGCGCTCCCGGGCCGGACGCAGGACCGGCAGCCAGAACTCGGGGTCCGCGCCGAGGCGGGCGATGCGGTCGGCCGTCGCACGCTCGTCCAGGTGGTGACCGGAGGGGGCGTCGGTACGGCGTTTGAGGGGGCGGAGGGCGCGCTGCAGCCCCAGCGGGTGGCGGAGCATCGGGGGTGCGGGTGCCAGGAGGGAGGCGTGCGCGCCGGGGGCGGAGGGGGCGGGGGACGGCAGGTGCAGCGGGGTGCGGGGTGCCTTTCGGGGTGGTGCCGGGGTGGGATCAGGTGTCGGCGGGGCGGCCGGGGGTTCCCCCTGCCGGGGCCCGAGCTGCTCCGGCGGCGCCTGAGGTGCGGGCGCCGCGGACCGCGCGGCCGGGGTGCGTCGCTGCTCGTCGCCGGGGTCCATCTGCCGTGCCAGCCACAGTACTTCGGCCAGCTCCAGCGGGGTGGGGCGCACGCCGCCGGACGCCTCGGCCAGTACGTCGGCCAGGCGGGCGAGCGGGTCCGGGGAGCCGGTGGGGGTCCCCTCGCGCGAGCGGAGCCGAGCGTGGGGGAGGTCAGAAGGCATCGGGGCGCTGGGTGTCGCCGAGGTACGGCATGAGCTGTTCCGCCAGGTCGTTCAGGGAGTCCGCCGACAGGTCGGAGGAGCGGGCCAGGTAGATCGCGTTGAGCAACTGGTCGGTGGCCAGGTCGCCGCCGCCCACTCGGGACAGGAACCGGTCGATCAGCTCCTGCGCGTAGCCGTCGGGTTCGCCGCCGAAATGGGCGCGGACGATGTCGGCGAGGTGGGAGTCGTCGGGCTGGCGCAGCCGCAGGGTGACGCAGCGGCGCAGGAAGGCGGGCGGGAACTCGCGCTCGCCGTTGCTGGTGAGGACGACGAAGGGGAAGGCCCGGCAGCGGACCCGGCCGTGTTCGACGGGGACGCGTTCGTGGGTGCCGTCCACCATGACCTCGGCCTGTGGGCCCTGGTCGCCGGACCCGGACGACCGGACCAGCTCGGGGATCTCGTACTGGCCCTCCTCCAGGACGTTCAGCAGGTCGTTGGGCAGGTCCAGGTCGCTCTTGTCGATCTCGTCGATGAGCAGGGCGCGGGGACGGGCGTAGGGGAGGAGCGCGGTGCCGAGAGGGCCGAGGCGCAGATGGTCCTCGATGCCGGATTCGGGCGCGGTGGTGCCGGGGGTCCCGGCAGCCGCCGCCTGGCGGGCCGCGTACAGGCGGGCGAGGGGGTCGTACCGGTAGAGGCCGTCGTGCAGGGTGCTGCGGCTGGTGATGTTCCAGCGCAGCACCGGGCCGAGCCTCAGCTCGCGGGCCACCGCGTAGGCCAGGGAGGACTTGCCGGTGCCGGGCGGGCCGGTGACGAGGAGGGGGCGGCGCAGGTAGAGGGCCGCGTTGACCAGGTGGACCGTCTGCGGGGTGGCCCGGTACGTCTCGGCGCGGTGGGCGCGGTCGGGGGAGGTGGCCGCGGTGTCGGCGTCATCGGCGGGCGTGTCCAGCACGGGGCCGCCGTCGAAGGCCCGCCAGGGCGGGGGAGCGGGCAGCGCGGTGATGCCGTCGTGCGGCTCCTTCGTGCCGGTGTAGACGGGCCACAGGGGCATGGGTTCCCTCTTTGTCGGTGCTGTTCAGGCGACGGGGGTGTGCAGGCTGGCCGGGGGATCGGGGAAGCAGCGCGGGTCGTCCCACAGGAGCTGGACGTCCCGGGCCCAGTGCCGGTCCGGGTCGTCGCAGGCCTCCACCTCCTCCCGCAACGCCTGGACGAGACGGGGCAGTTCGGCGGGCGAGGCGCCACGGATGTACGGGAGGAGTCCGTCGAGGAAGGCGGTACCTGCGCAGGGCGTGCCATGGTCGGTGCCGGGGCAGCCCGTGCGCGGCCAGAGGAGGACCGGGACCGGGGTGTTCAGGCCCGCCTCGAAGTGGTCCGGCGCGGCGTCGGGCGGGGTGGCGTAGACCGCCAGCTCGGCCTCCTTGTCCCGGAGCCGCTTGCGCAGATGGGCCGGGCGCTCCCGGCTGCCGCAGTCCACGCTGTGCAGGGCCGGGGGCGTGAGTCCGCTCCCCGACTTCTGCCATTTCTTGCTCAGCTGGTGACGCAGCCGGGCACTGCGGTGGCGGGACCGGTCCGCGACGACCAGGGGGTGGGCGCAGCCCAGGGGGGTGGAATCGTCGGGGCCGCACTCCCACCCGGCCACCGGCTCGTTCAGCCACTCACGCGGCAGGACGAAGGTGATCAACTCGTCGGCTCCGGGGGCGAGATGGGTGAACGCCTCGTCCACGCGCTCCTGGACGTAGGCCCGCACGCGGGCGCGGGGCAGCCGGAGCGCGCCCACGGGCCGGCGCAGTCCGTCGCGGTACGCGGACACCTCGACCGTGACCTGGTCGGCGCCGGCGCCGCTACGGTCGAGCTCGACCAGGATGGGGGACCAGGAGACGGCAGCGGAGACAGGCGGCGCGGACAGCAGCTCCTCCAGCCGGTCGGCTAACCGTGTCAGCGCGTCCGGGTCCGCGACCTCCCAGTGCACGTACGCGGCCGCCGCCCGCAGTGAGTCGAAGCCCTCCGGGGGCAGCGGCGGGCCGAAGGGGCCCACGGCGTCCCGGTACAGCCGGTTCGGGTCGCAGTCGAGACCGGCTCCCGCGGCCCGCCGCACCAGCCCGTACAGCCGTCGCGCCGCGTCGGGGGCGTCGCCGTGGGCCGGCACCAGCTCACCGAGTCCGGGCCAGTGGCGGGCCAGCACCTCGGTGGGCAGCATCCGGGCGACCCGTACGCCGTGCTCGCCGGCCACCTGCGCGACCATGCCGACCACCCGGCCGTCCGGGAGGGTGGCCGCGGCCCCGCTGAAGCCGTGCGTCAGCGGCTGCCCGTGCGCCGTGACGGCCTCCAGCTGCACCCATTCGTCGGCGATCCGGGTGGCGGACACGGCCCGGTACTCGGCCAGCTGCCCCTCGTCGTACCCTTCCGGGAATCCGTAGGCGACCAACACCTCGGAGGCGAGGCCGAGTTCACCGCCAGGCGGCGCGAACCGGGCCGCGCTCAGCGGCACTTCCCCGGCCAGTTCGAGTACGGCGAGGTCACCCGGGTCGGTGACGCCGCCCGCCCAGCCGCCGCGCACCGACACGACCGCCGGCAGCACGCCGAGGTCCGGGCGGTTGGGGAACGACACGGTCAGCAACCCCGGCTCGCTGTCCCGCACCACATGAGCACAGGTCAGCACGGTACGAGGAGCCACCAGAAAACCCGCCCCCGCGACCGCACCCCCGGACTCGATCCGGGCGTGCCAGGCGTCGCCGCTCATGACGGGGAGGTCGGCTCCGGAGCCGCGTCGTCCCCGGCAGCCGGTCTCGTGTCCTTCGACGACCAGCTCAGCTTGACGACCAACTGCCCCTCCGCCGCCCCCTTGGCGATGACCGCCCCGGCCTCCGCGCTCAGCTTCACCCCGAACTCCAGCTCCACGGAGTCGGGCCGCAGGCTGCCGTCCCGGAAGACATGCAGCGCGGAGTGGGCCGCCGCGCGCACTCCGTCCAGGGCGCCCTCGAAGGTGCGGGCGGCCTGCGCCGCCGGGCCGCCCTCGCCCCGGGAGACGAGCCGGGTCCCGGCCGTGCCGTCCACGGCCTCCACCATGACGACGGCGCCGTCCTGCGTGGTGAACTCCATCAGCTTGTTCACGGCGCCTTCCCCCCGGGTTCTTGATCCACGACCAACTCCATTGTTACGGACGGGGAGCGGGGCTGTCCCCGGTTCGACCTCTGCCGCGTGCCACCGCTGGCGGGAAACCGCCAGGACGCCTTCCCGCCACCACCGGCCAACACCCTTGCAACACCCGGCACATGACACTCGTCCCAGCACGCGACGTGCTCGGCGCACCGTCGTACCCGGACGAGAAGAGGCGTGGATGACCAGAGGACCAGTCAGCCGCGGGGCGGCCCTGTTGTCGGCGGGGCTGGTGATCGCCCTGTTGCCGGGCGGCCCGGCGACCGCGCGGCAGGCCGTCACAGCGGACCGGCGCACCCCGGGCGCCGCCACCACCGTCACCCTCGTCACCGGCGACGAGGTGACCGTCACCGACCTCGCGCGGGGGCGGAAGACGGTCACCGTGCAGCGGCCACGGGGCGCCGCCGGCGCGGTGCGGACACAGGTGAGCCACGGCGACATCACCGTCGTACCGGACGAGGCGCTGCCCTATCTGCGGGCCGGCACCCTGGACCGGCGGCTGTTCGACGTGAGCGGGCTGATCCGGCAGGGGCTCACTGACGCCAAGGCGGACGCGCTGCCCCTGATCGTGACCTACGGGAAGGGCAGCCGTGCGGTCACCCCGGCCGGTGCCGAGCGGACCCGGGCGCTGCCGAGCCTCGGCGGGGCCGCCGTCGAGGCGGAACGGGGGCGTACCTTCTGGCGGTCCTTCACACAGCACCGGAGTGTCGGCAAGGTCTGGCTCGACGGGCGGGTCAAGGCCGACATGGCCGAAAGCAACGCGCAGATCGGCACGCAGGCCGCCTGGGACGCGGGGCTCACCGGCAAGGGCGTCACGGTCGCCGTCCTCGACACCGGCGTCGATCTGAGCCACCCCGACCTGACGGACCGGGTCACGGCCACCAAGAGCTTCATCGAGGGGCAGGAGGTCGCCGACCGCAACGGCCACGGCACGCACGTCACCTCCACCGTCGGCGGCAGCGGCACCGCCTCCGACGGCAAGGAGAAGGGCGTCGCGCCCGACGCCGCCCTCGCGGTCGGCAAGGTGCTCAGCGACCAGGGCTCGGGCAGCGAGTCCCAGATCATCGCGGGCATGGAGTGGGCGGCACGGGACGTGCACGCCCGGGTGATCTCCATGAGCCTCGGCTCCACCGAGGCAAGCGACGGCACCGATCCCATGGCCCGGGCCGTCGACACCCTCTCCGAGGAGACCGGCGCCCTCTTCGTCGTCGCCGCCGGCAACACCGGCTCCCGCTCCTCCATCGGCTCGCCCGGCGCCGCCGACGCGGCCCTCACCGTCGGCGCGGTCGACTCCGCCGACCAGGCCGCATACTTCACCAGCGCCGGGCCCCGGTACGGCGACAACGCCCTGAAGCCGGACATCTCGGCGCCCGGCGTCGACATCCTCGCGGCCCGCTCCCAGCTCGTCTCCGGCAGCGGCTACTACACCTCCATGAGCGGTACGTCCATGGCGACCCCACACGTCGCCGGAGCGGCCGCCCTGCTCGCCCAGGCCCACCCCGACTGGACCGGCGCGCAGTTGAAGGACGCGCTGATGTCCACATCGAGGCAACTCGACGCCTCCGCGTACCTGCTGGGCGCGGGACGGGTGAGCGTCCCCGACGCCGTGCAGGCCGACATCACCGCCACCGGCAGCGCCGACCTCGGCTTCTACAGCTGGCCGTACGAGGACGACCAGCCGGTCACCCGCACCCTCACCTATCGCAACGCGTCCGACGAGGACATGCAGCTGAAGCTCTCCGTGCAGGGCGGCCCGGAAGGTGTCGCCACCCTCGCCGACTCCGCCCTCACCGTCCCCGCGCACGGCACCGCGTCCACCACCGTCACCGGTGACGGGGCGAAGGCGCCGGTCGGGGAGAGCAGCGGGCAGATCGTGGCCTCCGGGCCGGCCGGCACGCCGGTCGCGCACACCGCGTTCGGGCTGGTCAAGGAGGAGGAGCGGTACACGCTCACCGTCCGCGTCAAGGACCGCGACGGCGCGCCCACCGCCGCCGACCTCGTCGTGCAGCGGCTCGCCGCGGGCGAGGACGCCCAGCCCGCGCACGTCGGCGACTCCGGCACCCTGAAGCTCCGCCTGACGCCGGGCACGTACAGCCTGTCCTCCTTCCTCGACGTGCGCGGCAGCCACGGCACCGACTCGCTCGGCCTCGGCTTCCTCGCCGCCCCCCAGATCACCCTCGACCGGGATCGTGAAGTCACCCTCGACGGACGGTCGTTGCGCCAGATCAAGGCGGACGTCGACCGGCGCACCGAGACCCGTCAGCTGCTCATGGAGTACGACCGGAAGGCGAACGGCGCCGACCTGTTCGGCGCGGTCCAGGTGCCGCTGACCTACGACAGCATCTTCGCCGCGCCCACCGAGAAGGTCACCCGGGGCGGCTTCGAGTACCGGACCGTGTGGCGGCTCGCCAAGCCGCTGCTGGAGGTCAAGGGGGTCGGCGAGGCGACCGTACAGGCGGGCGGCACGCCGATCGAGGGGCGGACGAAGCTGCCGCTGGTCGACGTGGGCGACGGGCCGTTCACCGGGGTCGCGGGCAAGGCGGTGCTCGCGCACCTCGCCGACGACGCCGACCCGGGCGCGCTGGCCCAGGCCGCCCAGGACGCGGGCGCCAAGGCCCTGTTCGTCACGGACGACGCGCCCGGCCGGCTGATGGCCTGGTGGGGCACGGACGACAACGCCGACCGGCCGCTGCAGATCGCCACGGTGAGCAAGGCGGACGCGGCCCGGCTGCGGTCGGCCAAGAAGGCCGACATGACCGGCACCCGCAACTCGCCCTACGTGTACGACCTGTCGGAGGGGCACCGGGGCGCGATCCCGGACCGGGACCTCACCTACGCTCCCTCCGGACGTCAGCTCGCCGCCGTGCACGTCAGGTTCCACGCGGCCGAACCGGTGAGCGGCGGCGAGTTCCGGTACTCGATCACCGACACCTTCCCGATCGGTCTCGGCTTCCAGCAGCGCGTGGACCTGCCCCTGGAGCGCACCGACTACGTGTCCACCGGCCCCGGCCAGCTGTGGCACGAGTCCGTCACCGTCCGCGACGGCGCCCTGGAGGAACGCAGCGGACTGGTGCGCTACGACGGCGGAACCCGGCCGGAACTGAACTGGTTCCGTCCCGTGTGGCACCCGTGGCTGGGCACCGGGCTGGGCTGGGGCCAGCAACGCGCGGGGAACCAGATCCAGTTGAACACCCCCGGCTGGGGCGACTCCGGGCCCGACCACACCGGCTTCGGCGATGTGTGGAGCGACGGCAGCGGGACGAGCCAGACCACCGCCGTCTACCTGGACGGCACGCTGGTCGACCGGCGCACCAGCTCCGGCGTCTACGTCTGGGACGCACCCGCCGACGAGCACACCTACAAGGTGGTCACCGACACCGCGCTGGACGCCGGTCACTGGCAGCCCGCCACCGAGGGCCACACCGAGTGGACCTTCCGGTCGGCGGCCACCCCGGAGGACCGCTGGACCTATCTGCCGCTGATCAACCTCGCCTTCGACGTCGACACCGACCTCGCCGGCCGGATCCGCGGCGGACAGCGGATACCGGTCGGGCTCGGCGCCGAGTACGTCGCGGACGCGGCCGGCACCGGAACCCTCGGCGGCGCGAAGCTGGAGGTCTCGTACGACGACGGCACGACCTGGCGGACGGTCCACCTGACCGCCGGCCGGGGCGCCTCCTGGCACGGCACGCTGACCGTGCCCCGCGCTGCCGCCCATGTCTCCCTGCGGGCATCGGCCCACGACGACAAGGGCGGCTCGGTGACCCAGGAGATCATCCGGGCGGTGGCCGTGAAGTGACTCAGGGCCGGGGCTGGTCCGGGGCGCCGACGATGCCCCGGACCACCCCCAGCTCCACCAGGTCCTGCGGCCGGATGCGCAGCTGCCCCGCGGTCGCCTCCACCTCCTCGGGCGGGCGCTTGAGGATCGCCGCCGCGAGTTCCGGGGCGATCACCGAGAAGTAACTGTCCGGCGTGGCCCAGGTGTTGCCGGGCGCGGCCAGCGCCAGCGCCCCGCCGGAGCCGCCCTCGCCGATCACCAGCGTGGTGATCGGCACCCGGGCGGCGGCCACGGCCCCGAACACCTCGGCGATCGCGGCCCCGGCTCCCTGCCGCTCGGCCTCGGCGTCATTGGCCGCACCCGGCGTGTCCACCAGCGTCAGCACCGGAAGGTCGAGCCGGTCGGCGAGCCGGATCAGCCGGGCCGCGGTGCGATAGCCCGCGGGCCTGGTCGCCGCCCCGGTCTGTGCCGCGTACGCCACGGCACGGCCGTCCCGCTCGCCGAACCCGCACAGCATGCCGTCGGGGTCCCGGCCGCCGCAGCGGTCCCCGCTGAGGGAGAGCCTGCGGGTGAAATAGGCGTCCAAGTAGGCCTGTGCACGCGGTCGTTCGGGGGAGCGGGCGCGGCGGACGGCCTCCCAGCCGGTGGCGGGGAGGACGAGCGTGCCCAGGGCGTGCGGTGCGGGGGCCTCCTGCGCCGGTGTGGTGAGCAGCCGCAGCCACCACCCGAGCGTCTCCCGCAGTTCCTCCGGCCGGACCACCGCGTCCGCCGACCCCGCCGCCACCTGCGCCTGAGCCGTGTAGGCGGAGGGATCCGCGTCCGGGGGCCGGACCCGGGAACCTGCGAAGCCCACCTGCGCGCCCGGGAGCGCCAGGATCACATCCGCCCCGGCGCCGAGGGTGGCCCAGCCGCCGCCGGTCGTGGGGTCCCGCAGGACCGCGATCTGCGGCAGGCCCGACTCCCGGGTGAGCGCCGACTCGCGGGCCACGCGCTGGAGTTGGGTGAGTGCCAGCATGCCCTCCTGCATCCGGCTGCCGCCGGTGGCGACCAGCGGCACGACCGGGAGCCGGTGCGCCCGGGCGTGCCGGTACGCGGCCTCCAGACGGTCGCCGGTGCGCTCGCCCAGGGAGCCGCCGAGGAAGCCGAACTCGAACGCGATCAGCACGGCCCGGGTGCCCCCGACGCTCGCGGTGCCGCAGACGACGGACTCCTCCTCACCGGTGCGCCCGGTGGCACGCGCGCGCGAGGCGTCGTATCCCTGCCAGCCGAGGGGGCCGTCGGCCTTCGGGGTCCTTATCCTGCCGGGGAGTTCGCCGAAGGTCCCCTCGTCCGCGACCAGCGTCAGGATCTCCCGTGCCGACAGCCGCTCAGGCATCGGCCACCAGCGCCCGCTTCATGATCTTCCCCATGTCGTTGCGGGGCAGCGCGTCCAGGTGGCGGACCACGCGCGGCCGCTTGTGCGGGGCCAGCCGCGCGGCAACGTGATCGGCCAACTCCTCGGCGGCCGGCGGCGACTGCGGGTCCACGGGGACGATCCACGCCACGATCCGCTCGCCCAGGTCCGCGTCCGGTTCCCCGGTGACCGCCGCCTCCCGCACCCCCGGATGCTCCAGCAGCGCGTTCTCGATCTCGCCCGCCCCGATCTTGTAACCGCCGCTCTTGATCAGGTCGGTGGCCTTGCGGCCGACGATGCGGACATAGCCGTCGCTCTCGCGCACCGCCATGTCGCCGGTGCGGAACCAGCCGTCGGCGGTGAAGGCGGCGGCGGTCGCGTCGGGCCGGTTGAGGTACTCGGTGAACAGGTTCGGGCCGCGGACCTGGATCTCGCCGACGGTCTCCCCGTCGTACCCGGCAAGCTCCGTGCCGTCCTCCTCCACCAGCCGCAGCTCGACCCCCGGCAGCGGCAGGCCGACGGTCCCCGCGCGTGCCTCGCCGTCCGCCCGCACGCTGGTGTTCATCAGGGTCTCGGTCATGCCGTAGCGCTCGATCACCCGTCGGCCGGTGGCCGCCGCGATCCGCTCGTGGTCGTGCACGGGCAGCGCGGCCGAGCCGGAGACCAGCAGCCGGGCTCCGGCCAGGGCCTTGGCCAGCTCCCGGTCGCGCGGCAGGGCCTCGGCGATGCGGTGGTACATCGTCGGCACCCCGAAGAGCATGGTCGCGCCGTCGTTCAGCTCCCGGGTCACGCCCTGGGTGTCGAACCTCCCCAGGTGCCGCACGGAGCCGCCGCGCCGCAGCGGGCCGAGGATGCCCAGCACGAGCCCGTGCACATGGAACAGGGGCAGCCCGTGCACCAGCACGTCGTCCCCGGTCCACTGCCAGGCGTCGGCGAGCGCGTCCAGGGTCGTGGCCAGGGCCCGGCGCGGGATGACCGCGCCCTTGGGCGGGCCGGTGGTGCCGGAGGTGTAGACGATCAGCGCCGGGTCGGTGTCGCAGGCCCGCTCCTCGGGGACCGTGCCGGTGCCGGACGTGTCCACGTCGAGCCGCTCCAGGCCGTCGAGGACGGGCGGCAGTGCGGCGCCCGGTGCGGCGAGCACGAGGGACGGCACACTGTCGGACAGGATGTGCGCCAGCTCCTTCTCGCCCGACTTCGGGTTCAGCGGCACCGCCGCCACCTCGGCGAGCAGCGCACCCGTCACCGCCACGGCGGTCTCCAGCTCCGGGGTCGCCCACACGGCCACCCGGCCGGCCCCGCGGATCCGCTCGGCGAGCGCACCCGCGGCGCCGGCGAGTCCGCCGTACGTCAACGACCGTTCGCCGAACCGCAGCGCGACCCTCCCCCAGACTTCGTCCGGGGGGACCCCCATCTCGCTGCGCTCGCCGGGACCGTCCGCCAGGGCGGGAAAGAGAGAGGACACGCGGCGTACTCCTTGGCTGTCGGAAAAGCTGTCGGGGAACGACAGCACAATTCCTACACCAGGAGCCTCGTCCCCACGACCGTGCTCAGAGCGGGCGAAAGGCGCAGTTCGGTCGCGCGCAGGGCGGGATGCTCCAGCCAGTGCAGCCGGGCGAGGTCGGGGGCGCCCTCGTGCAGCGGCGGCCAGGCGGTCGCCGGGGTGAAGTCGTCGACGACGACCGTCCCCCCGGGCGCCAGCAGCCGTTCGACGTCGGCGGGCGGGTCCCCGGGCGCCTTGCCCTGCCCGCCGCCGTCGAGCACGAGCAGGTCGAACGGGCCGTACTCCTCGATCCGCCGCCAGTCGCCGCTGAGCACGGTGACCTCGGGGCGGCCGGCGAAGACCCCGGCCGCAGACCGGGCCCGCTCCGGGTCCCGCTCCACACTGTGGAGCCGCACCCCGGGGCCCGCCCCCGATGCCAGCCACGCCAGCCCCACCCCGAGCCCGGTGCCGGTCTCGCCGATCCGTGCCCGGGCGCCGCCCGCCAACACGTGCAGCAGGCGGCCCTGTTCGGGGCGGCAGGAGTAGGGGAAGCCGTGCGCGCGGGCGGCCGTCAGAGCGGCCCGCACGAGGGGCGGGAGCCCGTCCAGACCGGTGTACGCGTCGGTGCCGTAAGTCGCCATACGTCATCTCTATGCGATGGGGACGGGCGGTCGGGGGTGGATGACGACATCGGCCACCACACAGCTCACGTTGTCGGGGCCGCCCGCCGCGTTGGCCTCGTCGACCAGCGACCGCACGGCGCTTTCAGGGCCCGGTTCCCCGGCGAGCAGTTCCTTGATCCGCCCGTCGGGTACCACCCCGGTCAACCCGTCCGAGCACAACAGATACCGGTCACCGGACCGGGCCTCGTGCAGCCGCAGATCCGGTGCCGGTGCCATGCCCCCGCCCAGGGCCTTCAACAGCAGAGCCCGCTGCGGATGGCTCAGGGCCTCCTCCGGTGTCAGCCGCCCCTCGTCGAGCAGGGACTGGACGACGCTGTGGTCGTGGGTGATCCGGAACAGCTCGCCGTCCCGCAGCAGGTAGGCCCGTGAGTCCCCGATGTGCACGAGCGCCAGCTTCGACCCCGTCCACAGCAGCGCGGTCAGCGTGGTGCCGTTCTCCTCGCCGCCCTCCGCGAGGTCCCGTACGGCCTCGCTCGCCCCCCGCACCGCATCCTCCAGCAGGTTCAGCACGCTGCCGGCGCCCAGTTCCTCTCCCTCGTCCAGGAACTTCAGCGCCTCCACGGCCGCGCTGCTCGCGGGTGCCCCCGCCGGGCCGAATCCGTCGGCCACGGCGAGCAGCCTGCGGCCCGCGTACACGGTGTCCTGGTTGGCCGGGCGGACGTGCCCGCGGTCGGAGTGGGCGGAATACCGCAGTTCCAGCATGGTGGTGTGGTCCCTTCCGGACTCGTCGGTCAGCTGGTCCACGAGGAACGCGGCGAGATCCCGTCGTACGGCCGTCTCCGCCTCGACCCGCGCCCAGTAGGCCCGGATCTCCCGCGCGGCACCCGCCGGGTCCAGGCCGCACACCGTGCGGATCTCGGCCAGCGGCATGCCCAGCCGCCGCAGCCAGGCCACGAGCCGGGCCCGCTGAAGCTGCTCCACGGCGTAGTACCGGTAGCCGGTGTCCGGGTCGACGCGTGCGGGCAGCAGCAGCTTCAGCTCGTCGTACAGCCGCAGCGCCTTGGGCGACAGCCGGCTCGCCTTGGCGAAGGCGCCGATCGTCAGCAGCTCCATGAAGACCTCGCGGTCATGAGAACCTCGCCTTCCTCGCTTCCGCCTCCGATGCTGGGGCTTCACCGAAGGTGAAGGTCAAATGGGCTGTCCCGGTTCCGTGGCCGGTTGTTAGCCTCGCCGGTGTTCGAGCCGTCGTACGACAGGGAGCCCGCCGTGTCCCGTATCGCCCTCGCCACCTACGACCCCGGAGCCGAGCCGAGCAAGGACAGCGACCTGCCCGTGCTGGTGCGGGCCCTGCGGGAGGCGGGGGCCGAGGCCGTCAGCCGGCACTGGGACGACCCGGACACCGACTGGGGCGGCTACGACCTGGTCGTCATCCGGTCGACCTGGGACTACAGCTGGCGCGCCGAGGAGTTCGGGGCGTGGGTGGAGCGCGTCGGCGCGGTGACCCGCCTCGCCAATCCGGCCGCCGTGGTGCGCTGGAACACGGACAAGCGCTACCTCGGGGAGCTGGCCGCGGCCGGCGTGCCCACGGTCCCCACGCGCTACATCGCCCCGGGCGAGCCCGCCGGCCTGCCCGCCGACCACGAGTACGTGATCAAGCCGACCTCCGGCGCGGGCGCCCGGTTCGCCGCCCGCTACACACCCGCCGAGCACGAGACGGCCGTACGGCAGCTGGCGCGGATGCACGCGCAGGGCTTCACCGCGATGGTGCAGCCCTATGTGCGGGGCATAGACGTCAGCGGGGAGCGGGCGCTGCAGTTCTTCGGCGGCGGCCTGCTGCATGCCAGCCGCAAGGGCGCCGTCCTCTCGCCCGGCACCCCCTACGACGCCGACAAGATCGCCCACCCCGGCCTGGAGCCCTGGCAGCCCACGGACGCCGAACTCGCCGTGGCCGAGAAGGCGTTGGCGGTCGCACCCGGCACGCCCGGGCTGCTGTACGCGCGCGTGGACCTCGTCGACGGCGAGGACGGACAGCCGCGCGTGATGGAGCTGGAGCTGGTGGAGCCGAACCTGTTCCTGTTCCTGCACCCGGGGTCACTGCCGCGCGTCACGGAGGCGATCCTGGCGGCGGCCGCGCAGGACTAGGGGGTGTCGTTCGGATCACCCCGGGTCCGCGACGCCCGGCACGGCACCTCGCCGCGTCGTCGCATCACGCGAGTACAGCAGCATGGGCGGGCAGATGTCCTTCGCGGGCCTCGGGGCGTACAGCGGGACGAAGTTCGCGCTGGAGGGCATGTCCGAGGCGCTCGCGGACGAGGTGCGGGAGTTCGGCATCAAGGTGCTGATCGTGGAGCCGGGCGGGTTCCGGACCTCGCTGATGGAACCCGGCCGGGCCGGGGCCAGCGCGGACAGCGGGGTGTACGCCAAGGTGGGCGAGACCCGCGGGGTCGTCGCCGGCGGCGACGGCACGCAGCCCGGTGACCCGGCCAAGGCGGCGGTGCTCATCCTCGCCGCGCTGGAGGCGGAGCGGACTCCGCTCAGGCTGTCGCTCGCCGACGACGGGGTGAGCGCAGTCCTGGCCCATCTCGACCAGGTCCGCGTGGACGTCGCCGGCTGGGAGAAGCAGGCCAGGGACACCGCCTTCGACGCCTGAGCCGGCTCAGTCCCGGACCGCGGTCCGCTGCAGCAGCCCCCAGGTGAACTCGGCCACGACCTCGTGCCGTACCCCGTCCCGGTCGGGGGCGGTGAGGGCCAGCCCCCAGCGGGTGGGGGCCGTGCCTTCCAGCGGGCGGGCGGGGGCGAAGGCGCGGGCGGCCTCGTCCACCGTGCACGACCACGGTACGAGGTCGTCCAGGGTGCGCAGGGCCGGGGCCGGGGCGCCCTCGGCGCGCACCAGCCACTCGTTCCAGACCGCGCCGTCGGGGGAGACGAGCACCTCGAAGCGCAGATCGGGCCAGAGGGGCAGTGCCCACCGCCGGGCCTCGCAGTCGACGTCACCGAGGCGGCGCCGGACGACGGACTCCGGTTCGCCGAGGACCGAGCGGTAGCGGGCGGCGGCGGACCGCGACCTCGGGGAGCGGACCATCGCCTGCCAGCGCTTGTTCGCCTCCCGCATGTCCGCGATCGAGACGCCCAGCGTGTGCCGGGCGTTCTCCACCAGGTCCGGGTTGTGGTCGGCCATGCGGCGCAGCAGCACCAGCTGGAAGTCGAGACGCATGGCATCCATGGTGCCCGGCTCGTTCCCGCCCATTGCCCGCGCAACTGTCTCTGACTAGCCTGTGTTCGTCATGCCGATCGTCTGTTGAAATCTCGAACACAGGCGCCTAGACCCAAGGGAGGGGGCCGGACGTGGGACGCCTCGTGCCTGCCGTGACCCGGGCTCTCGACATTCTTGAGCTGTTCCTCGACGGGGACGGGACGCTCTCCGCCCCCGACATCGTGCGCAAGCTGCAGCTGCCGCGCACCACCGTGCACGAACTGGTCACCACGCTCGCCGCGCGCTCGTACATCGTGCCCGTGCCGGGACAGCCCGGACGGTACCGGCTCGGCGTACGCCCGTACCAGCTCGGCAGCCGCTACGCCGAGCAGCTCGACCTCGCGGCCGAGGGGCACCAGGTGGCCCGCTCGGTGGCGGAGACCTGCGACGAGACGGTCCACGTGGCCATCCTCGAGGACACCGATGTCATCTACATCGCAAAGGTCGACTCCACGCACGCGGTGCGCATGGTCTCGGCCGCGGGCCGCCGCCTGCCCGCGCACTGCACCTCCGTCGGCAAGATGCTGCTGGCCTCGCTGCCGGAGCAGGAGCTTGCGGCGCGGATCCCGGACGGCGCCGAGCTGACCGCGATGACGCCCAACAGCATCACCGATCCCGCCGCCCTGCGCGAGTCCCTGGCTCAGATCCGGCAGCGGGGCATCGCGGTGGAGAGCCGCGAGTCCAACCCGGACGTGTCCTGTGTGGCCGCGCCGGTGCGCGACCGTGCCGGGCACGTGGTCGCCGCGCTGTCCATCTCGGTCCCCATGATCCGCTGGAGCGAGGAGCGGCGGGCCGAGCTGGAGCAGCTGGCCGCGAAGGGCGCGGCGGAGCTGTCGGAGCGGCTCGGACACCGGAGCGTGGCGTGACGGCGTACGAGGTCGCCGTGCACGCGCAGGCGACGCTCGGCGAGGGCCCGACCTGGGACCCGGCGACGGGCCGCCTCATCTGGCTGGACATCCTGGGCAGGCGTGTCCACACGTACGACCCCTCCTCCGGCCGCCGGACGGTCCGTACGACGGAGCAGCACGTCGGGGCGGCGAAGCCCCGCGCGGGCGGCGGCCTGGTGCTGAACCTCAGGGACGGCGTCGGCCTGCTCGACCCCGACGGCTCCTTCGGCTGGCTGCACCACGAGCCGGTGCCGGGCCGCCGTGCGAACGACGCGGCCGTCGCGCCCGACGGGTCGCTCTGGGCGGGCACGATGCGCTACGACGAGGCGACGGGCGGCGGCACGCTGTCCCGGCTGACCGGCGACGGGGCGGCGGAGACGATCCTGCCGGACGTGACCGTCAGCAACGGCACCGGCTGGAGCCCCGACGGCCGCCTGCTGTACTACGCCGACACCCCGACCCGGTGCGTGGACGTCTTCGACCACGACGGCGACGGCATCCGCAACCGCCGCACGCTGGCCGAGATCGAGGAGGGCGCGGGGTTCCCCGACGGCCTGACGGTCGACGCGGAGGGGTGCGTGTGGGTGGCGCTGTGGGACGGGGGAGCGGTACGCCGCTACACCCCGTCCGGCGACCTGGACCGCGTGCTCACGCTGCCGGCCCCGCGCACGACGGCCTGCGCGTTCGGCGGCCCGGACCTGACCGACCTGTATGTCACCACGGCGCGTGCGGGGCTTTCGGCACCGCACCCCCTGTCGGGCTCGGTACTGGTGGTGCCGGACGCGGGGAAGGGACTGCCGCAACCGGCGTTCGCGGGCTGACCGCCGCTGGAGCCGGGCGGTGTGGGCGGCAGGGGCCGGCGCCCGCCGGATCGGGCGGCCGGAGGCGCTCGGCGCCCCTCAGGCGTGGGCCGGTCCACAGGGGTGCGGCGCGTCGTGCGGTGCGCCCGGCTCCTTCGCCGCCCGCTGCGGCCGGTACGGGTCGCGGAGCAGTTCTCGGCCGGGCACCACCGCGTCGGCCTGTCCCGCACCACCATGTCCGTGGTCGACGGCACTCGGCATGACTCGGCGGCCCGCAGCCGCCCGGTCACCTCCGGCAGCAGTTCCTCCGCCCCGGCCCGGGCCCCCGCAGGAGCGTGTCCCGGACGAGGGAGCCGCCGAGGGAGGCCGACGGCCGGCTTCCGTTCAGTCATGCACGCCGACGCCCGCTGCCGGGACGGCCGCACGCGCGCGGACCGTCTCGATCTCCTCGGGACGGCGCAGGGCTCGGGAGACGGCCCCGATCTCCTGCAGCAGGTTCGTGGTGTCGGCTCCGGCAGCCGGACCGGCCGCCTCGGCCGCCTCGGGTGGCTCCGGGGTACGGCCCTTCGCCTCGATCGCGCCGAGGATGCTCACCGCGGCCGCCAGCGCCCGCGCCCGCTCCGGGGGGTGGCCGAGGCCGAGTGCGGCGTCGTACGACCGCCGGCCCAGGTCGGTGTCGATGTGCCGGGCCAGCGGCAGCAGCAGGTCGCGGATGAACGTCTCGCGCCGGGTCAGCCGCAGTTCGGGCCTGGCATGCAGCACGAACGGCACCGCGTCGCCGCTCGCCGACCTCATCAGCCGGTACAGAGGGCGCAGTTCACGATGGGCGCACCGGACCCGCCAGCGGTCGTGCAGGTACTGGCCGGCGTGCGGCAGGATGAAGCCGGCCGCGACCAGGATGGCGGACAGGGCGGCCACCGGCGGCGCGAGATCGGTGCTCAGCCAGTCCAGGTCGTGCCCCGACCAACGGGCACCGACGGCGACCAGCTTGCCCGCGTCGAAGATCAGGTTCAGGACGTACCCGGCACCGAGCAGCTTCAGCCCCCAGCGCAGCCAGGCGTCCAGGCCCTCGGCGCGCACCCAGTTCCAGATCAGGCGGGACGTGACCAGGCAGGCCACGGCGTGCGCGACGAGGTAGAGCAGGATCTCCTCGCGCATGAACGGCGTGGTGGCGTAGTACGTGTCGAGGTCCCGAAGCCGCTCCACAGAAGCGTCGGCGAGCAGGAACAGCGCCCACAGGGTGACGATCACCCCGCAGTACACCGACACCACCCAGCGGATCGCCCGCCGGGTGACGGGTGAGCGGTCGGCCGGGCCGTTGCGCCAGGTGATGATCAGCAGCAGACAGGAGCCGCACATCGCGGTGATGAGTGAATAGCACCATGGGGCAGCGATGTTGGGGACGCCGGTCAGCCGGTTGACCCGGGCGATGGTGGACGGCGCGCAGAACACGAAGACGCCGCTGGCGAGCAGCAGCATCCCGCCCACCGCGCGCAGCAGCGGGTCCCGCCACAGCCGGATGATGCCGGGCAGCTTGATCAGCAGAGCGAGGGTGAGGACCGCGGTGGGGATCCAGAAGGAGATGTAGAACTCGCCGAGGAGCCGGGAGGGGGCGAGCGCCAGCAGGGTCACCGCGCGCCTCCTCCCCGTCCGCGGTAGCCGAGGAGGCGTTGCACGGGGTCGAGCGGGGTGCCGGTGCCCCGGCCGGTGAGGCAGGGCCGGAGCAGGGTGGCGAGGCGGTGGCCGAAGTCGTCGGCCTCGGCCTCGTCGGTCGCGCGGGATCCGTTGCGGGCCGCGACGGTGAGTGCCCGCTCCCGCCAGCCGGGCTCGTCGGCGAGCGCGCGGGCCGCCGCCGCTCCGGCCAGGGGGTGGTGCCGGTGCCCGGCGTGCAGATGCCACAACTCATGGCCGAGGATGACCAGTTGCTGCACCGCCTCGGCCCGCTCCTCCACGATGACCAGGTCGAAGTCCTGGAACTCCACCCACAGGCCGGTGACCTCGATCTCGTCCGGGAAGCGCTCGAAGCGCAGTTCCACCGGCCGCCCGGCCCGCCGTGCGCTCATCTCCTCGCACAGGGCCCGGCACACCTCCCGTACGCCCTGCGGCGTCTGCGGTCGCGCACGGACGGCGGCGGCGAGGTCGGCGGCCAGGGAGCGCAACGCCGAGCGTGGGCGGGAGCGAAACAGCCGTGCGGCCGGCTGTGCCACCCGCCGTCGGGCTCCCCCGATGGTCATCGTTCCCCCTTCTCACCGCCCGCGTGCGGCTCGTCCGAGCGTACGCGCCTGGATGTGCTCGCGTCAGGCCATCCGGCGACCGTTGTTCAACGAGGAACGATCGCCTCCGCACCACCACGGGCGGCCGAAAGCAGCGTTCGGCCCATTGGCGTGCCGGCGCTTCGATTCTGCGGTCACGTTCGGGGTTACGTTCATCATTCGGTATATCGAACGACATGGCAAGGCATGGACCACCCCGGCGTGACACGAGAGGAACCCATGAGCAGGACCACCGCCCGCTTCACCCTCGACCCCGCCTTCACCGTCGGCGAGGTCGGCCCCCCGCCTTTTCGGTCCTTCGTGGAACACCTCGGCCGCTGCGTCCGCACGGGCGTCTTCGAGCCGGACCACCCCTCGGCGGACGGGACAGGTCTGCGCACCGACGTCCTCGGCCTCGTCCGGAAGTACGGCGAGACGGACCTGCTGGACGCCACCGCCGTCCGCGCGGCCGACCGCACGGTCACCGTCCTCGCCGTGAACCGCAGCCGCACCGAGCCGCTCACGCCGGAAGTCGCCCTCGGCGGACTCGGCCTGAGGACCGTCACCGAGCACAGCGCCCTCGCGGACGCCGGCCCCGACGCCCGCAACACCCTGGACGACCCCGAGCGGGTCACCCCGCACCCCGTCGAGGGCACCGCCCTGGCGGACGGCACCCTCACGGCCGTACGGGAGCCGCTGCCCTGGAACGTGATCCGGCCGGCACAGCGGTGAGGCTCAGCGGCCGGGGGAGGGAACCTGGGTCACCGGTACTCCTCCGGTCGCCCGGCCCAGCAGGGTCAGGCCCGCCTTCCCGGGGCCGGACAGCGTGGTGAACTCCGAAAGGACCGCCAGCGCCAGGGTGTTGGTGCCCCGCGTGCGCAGGATGCCGTTCGGCAGGACGAAGGTGTGCTGCGGTCCGACGTTGTTGACGTACTGGCCCATGTTCCAGCCGTTGAGGAAGATCTGCGCCCGGTAGGCCCGGTACGGGTCGTCCTGAAGGGTCAGGCCGACCGAGGCGTCGATGTCGGCCGGGACGGACAGCCGGAACGTCGTCCGGTACCAGGTCACGCCCTGCCGCCGCTCGGTCCGCGGGAAGGTCACCGCCTCCCAGTCCCGGTCGGGGAAGCCGGGCAGGTGCCAGCCCTCCCGCTCCCCGTACAGGCCGCCGTTGTTCTGCGGCCCGCGCACCGGATCCGGCGCCGCCTCGCCCTGGATGCGCCACGTCACCTTCGGCGTGGCCCCCTTGAAGAGGGCGGCGGTGAGTCCGCGGGCCACCTTGTGGGTGTCCAGCGCCTTGCCGTCCTGGTCGTGCTGCATGCGCCGGACCAGGACCGACAGCACGTGCCGGCCGGGCGAGCGCAGCCGCTCGCCCACCGGGAAGACGGCGGTGGCGTCCCAGCTGCCCTTCCTGACCGTGGTGTCCTTGTCCGGCACGGGCATCCGGTGGGTGCCCAGCGGCTCGCCGTCCAGCCACGCCATGAGCAGGCCCTGCGTGCCGGTGGTGTAGGCGAGCGAGACCTCCTCGATGCCCAAGGAGCCGGTGAACGTGCCCCGGTACCAGACGTCTCCGTAGTGGAAGCCGTAGTCGTCGGCGAACAGCACCGGCTGGTCCCGCGGTACCGGAGTGACGCTGTGCGAGGACGTCCGGTCGGCGACCTTCCAGGACGAGTCGTCGAAGTTGGGTCCCGCCTCCGGGTTCTCCGTCCGCATCCGCCAGCCGCCCAGCCGGGGCAGCGCCACCTCGGGCACGGAGGGCAGCAGCCCGGTGGTCATCAGACTTCCGGACATGGTGACCCGGGTCGGCACCTTCCGCCCGTTCCACACCAGGCTCGCGATGCCGCGCGGCCCCCACACCTCCACGCTGGTCTCCCCGATGACATCACCCGTCAGATGCACCTCGGAACCGCGCAGCTCGGCGTGGCGCAGCAGCGCCGGGCCGTACACCAGCAGGGTGCCGGACGGGGTGTCGTAAGGGAACATGCGCACGGCGGTGGCGTCGTCGGCGAAGAGCAGCAGCAGCGGGGTGTCGCTCTCGCCCTTGTCGACCAGCACCCGGGTCAGACCGCCCTGCCCGAGGGGCGCGTTGACGTGCAGTTCGTTGCTGTCGTACGCCCAGGCGGCCTCCGGGTCGAGCCGGGTGACGTACGGCTCGACCGGGCACTTCAGGACCAGGTCCGCCATCTCGTCGCGGCGCCCCGTGAACACCGCGATCTCCTGCCGTCCCGCCGTCAGGCACACCATGGGCTGCGCCGTGGAGTACTTCAGCGTCCGCTTGCCGAGCGGGAGTCCGGTGGTCAGCATGCGGGCGTCGCGCGCGGGCACGGTGAGCCGCAGCTTCCCGGCGTCCGTCGGCAGCTCGGTGGTGACCGGCTCCGCGCCGTCGTTGCGGGCCACGTACACATGGGTGCCCGTGTCCTGGTTGGCCAGGTGGTAGACCTTCAGCCCCGCCGCCCGCACGTCCGCCGCCCGGTCCAGCCGGGCGAAGTCGGGCACGCGCTGCAGGAGATGCCCGAGCTGGTGCATCGGGGCGATCTTGTCGGTGACGTTGCGCCCCTCGTCGATCGCCGCCCCGTAGTCGTACGACGTGTAGACGACCGGCGCCGGCAGCCAGCCCCAGGAGGTGCCGCCGAAGGTCATGTAGACGTTGTGCAGGGTGAGGCCGTTGGCGAGGTTGGTGAGGTAGAAGCGGCGTTCGTAGGCCGCGTCCCGGGTGCGCCGCGACTCGGCGTACCCCTTGCCGTCGAACCAGGACCCGCCCCACGGGTCGAACCAGCCACCCCCGAACTCGGGCACGAAGCCGGGCGTCCGCGGCGAGGCGGTGGACCCGCCGGTCGGTCCGCCGCGCCCGAAGGTGCCCCAGTCCGGCGGCACCTCGGACGGCGACGGATACCCGTCGAACCCGTACAGCCAGCCGCCCGACTCCCCGCCGGTGTCGAACGATCCCGGGACCCAGTGGCCGTTGCGGCCCTTGTCGTTGTGGAAGAGCGGGACGTCGATGCCGTCCGACCGCACCTTCTTGTACAGGTGGGACATGTAGTCCCGGCCGGCCGGTTCCTTGACGTGGGCGTCGTACTCGTTCTCGATCTGGTAGAGCAGGACCGTTCCCGTGCCCCGGGTGAACAGATGCCGGCGGACGATCCGGTTCACCTGCGTCAGCCACTCGTCGACGTACGAGAGATAGGTCGGGTCGGCGGTGCGGGCCGTCCCCTTCGTCGCCGTCAGCCAGCCCGGGAAGCCACCGCCGTCGATCTCGGCGTTGATGTACGGGCCGGGCCGCAGGATGACGTACAGACCGGTCTCGGCGGCCATGCGCAGGAAGAGGTCTAGGTCCCGGATGCCGGAGAAGTCGTAGTGCCCGGGCGCGGGGGAGTGGTAGTTCCACGACACGTAGATGCTCACGGCGTTGTAGCCGTGCGCGCGCATCTTCTGCAGGACGTCCCGCCACAGGGAGGGGCTGGGCAGCCGGAAGGGATGCATCTCGCCGGACCACACGACCAGCCGCCTGCCGTCGACCAGCAGGGAGTAGCGGTCGTACCCGATCGTGTGAGGCTCCCCGTCCGGGCGCGGCGGTGCGGGCGACGGGCCGGTCGGCACACTGCGCGCAGCGTACGCCGAGGAGGCCCCCGGGCCGCCGCTGCCGCCCAGGGCGAAGCCGAGCGCGGACGAGCCGGCGAGGGCACTGAAGGTACGTCTGCTGAGCGCCAAGGGTTCCTCCCGGGCGGTCTTACGGGGCGCGGGTGCGGCCATTGTCCATGGAGATACGCCCCACAATGGACCCATGAGGATCTCGGCGCGGGCGGATTACGCGGTACGGGCGGTACTGGAGCTGGCCGTACGGCAGGGTAACGGCCCGGTGAAGGCAGAGGAAATCGCTGCTGTACAGGATATTCCCCACAAGTTCCTGGAAGGCATCCTGGGCGACCTCCGGCGCGCCGGGATCGTCGAGAGCCGGCGTGGCGGGGGCGGCGGCTACCGGCTGGCCCGTACCGCGGCCGCGATCACTGTGGCGGACGTCATCCGGGCGGTGGACGGCCCGATCGTCTCCGTGCGCGGCGAACGCCCGACCGGCCTGTCCTACACGGGCACTGCCCAGCCCCTGCTGCCCCTGTGGATCGCCCTGCGCGCCAACGTCCGCCGGATCCTGGAGGGCGTCACGATCGCCGACCTCGCGGCGGACGCGCTGCCCGAACCGGTACGGGCGCTGGCGGCGGAGCCGGCGGCGTGGGAGAACCCCTAGAAGTCCGCTGCCCCCTCCGGGACGAGAGGGGGCAGCAGTGGTCAGCCGGCCGGCACGGAAATCGTCCCGTACAGCGTCCAGTGGTCCGAGGAGCCGTGGGTGGTGGAAACCTTGCACGTGCTGAACGGAGCGTTCCGCGGGGCGAAGATGTGGTCGATCTTCTGCGTCGGGTTGCCCGCCGCGTCGGCGACGGCTGTTGACGTGCCGGTGCGGGGACGGTTCAGGTCATCGAGCTGGGCGCACTCACGGTACGACGCGTACGTGCCCTCCAGGATTGTGCGATTGCCGCCGTCGTCGCCGGTCGAGTCCGGGCCCACCGAGTTCAGGTCGCCGCCGAACACGGGCCGGTAACCCGCGGGCGCCTGCTTGGCGATGCCCATGAGCTCAGCGGCCTGCTTCTTCCGGAACGTCCCGTCCCCGTCCTCGTAGCCCAAGCCGGCGCTGAAGTGGGACGTGCACACGTGCAGTGCGCGCTCGGGCAGGTCCGCGCAGAGCGCCGGGCGCTGCTCGGCCTTCTTCGTCTTGTTGCCATCGTTCTTGTCCACGAACGAAGCGGGAGACTCAAGGGTGTATCCCTTGTAGTACGTGTTCGAAGCCGGTACGGCCAACGCGACGCCGAATGCCCCTCGGTCGAGCCCGTCCGCCATCGCGCATTCCTTCTGGGCCTTCACACCGTACTGACCGAGGACCGACTGGCCGAGCTCTCCCAGGTTGTAGGTGGTGGGTGCGAAACGCACGTCCCACTGGCGGTGGGTGCGCGTCTCCAATGCCTCTTCCACCGGCTTCGCGTGCTTCTCGCAGAATTCCTGGAAGAAGATCACGTCGGGCAGGACCTCAGGGTCGCTCCCCGGCTGCGCCAGCCGGTCGATGATCTCCGCCTTCACCTGCGCCTGGCCGGCCAGGTTCTCGTCCCAGCAGTGCTTGTTGTTGTTGGCGCAGACATTCCAGGTCATGACGCTCAGGTCGGACTTGGGAACGGTGGCGGGAGCCGGGCTGCCTGCGATCGTGCCCTGCTGGCCCAGCGGTACCAGAGTGAACCGTTCCCACTTGCCGACGGACGCCGACCGGGCCCTGAGCATGTCCTTGTCGTCGCCCTCGGAGGCGTGTTCGACGCTGATGTACAGGCCGCTGTCCACCGACTGCAGCGCGATCTGCATCGGCCCCTCGGACTCGTGGGATTCGACGACGAACTGCTGCCAACTCCCGATGACGCCGCCTCGGGCCTGCATCATGCCCTCGTAGTTGCCGGTCGCGTTCCGCTCGGTCGTCGCGAAGAAACCGGTCACCGCGGAACGTAGTCCGATGTTCTTCCCGGCGTGATTGGTGTGCAGTGTGAATTGCTCCCACAGGCCGACACTCGAAGCCGTCGCCGTCATTCGTCCGTTGTTGTCCGGATCGACTGAGACATAAAGGTTGTTGGCCTCGGATCTCAACGCGTAGCGCTCACCGGCGGATTTGGCGACGTTTTCCGCGTCCGCGGATATCGTCGCCGCCTGAGCGGGCGCCGCATGCAGGAGTGACAACCCCATGGCCAGTGCCACGACGGAAAAAAGAATCGACAGTGCCCGTCGCACTTAAGCCTCCCCCTATTGTGGATTTCCTGTGTATTCGCCGGGAGTCTACGGTGCGTTCATCCGCAGGGGAGCGCGGGGTGGCGGAGCGTGCCGGGTGCCGCCCCTGGGTGCGCCTGTGAACGGCCCGCTGTGAATGGCCGGAGTTCACCCTCCCGGGCGGGAGCAGGGCTTCCTACGATTCCCTCGCCTCCCCCGTCTTCACAGGTTCCACACAGTTTCTTCAATGTTGAACGGACGGGCCGGAGGGCCAACCCCCCACTCGACAACCTGGAGAAACCATGGCTGGTGGACTCCTCCTGAGCGGCGCCTTGGCCGCTCTCCTCACCACCGCGCTACCCGCTTCGACGTCCTCCCCCGTCTTCGACGACCCGCCCCCGGACAAGATCGTCATCGACGTCGCCACGGTGAACGGCTCGGGCTGTCCGCAGGGCACGGCCGCCGTGGCCGTCTCCCCGGACAACACCGCCTTCACGGTGACCTACAGCAACTACCTGGCCCAGGTCGGCGGCAACTCCGACCCCACGGCCTTCCGCAAGAACTGTCAGCTCAACCTGGTCGTACACGTCCCGCAGGGCTTCACCTACGCGATCGCCAGCGCGGACTACCGGGGCTTCCTCTCGCTCCAGCCGGGCGCGACCAGCACGCAGAAGGCGTCGTACTACTTCCAGGGCTCCCCGAACACCGCGCAGAAGACCCACCCCTTCAACGGCCCCTACAACGACGACTGGCAGGCCACCGACAGCACCGACTGGGCCCAACTGGTCTGGGCCCCCTGCGGAGTCCTGCGCAACTTCAACATCAACACCGAGCTGCGGGTGGCCGCGGGCAGCTCGGCACCCGGCAAGGTGAGCTTCATGACGATGGACTCGACCGACGGGGACATCAGCACCGTGTACCACCTGGCATGGCAGCAGTGCCCGCCGAAGTAGCCGGGTCCGGCGTGTGACCGCGTCGCCCGGCCGGTGCTCACGCCCGCGTCCCGGAACTGTCCGGGGCGTCGGGGCGGTGGCGCCGGTAGTGCCGGGCGGCGCGGGCACGGTTGCATCGCCTTCCACCTGCTCGACGAGCATCGTCCGACGCCGCATTACCGCGTCGTGCCCTGACACCCCGGTCTACGCGAACTGCACCACTTCCAGCGACTTCAACGCCATGGACCCAACCTCCGATGAGCGGGCGAGCCAGGAGGGAAAACAAGTTCAGCACAGCAGGTGACGGCGGGTGCAGGGGAGGATCGCCGCCCGAAACCGACCGAAGGCATGGACCGGGGGCACACGCGCCGTGCGCGCGGCGCACACCCGCCGGCTCAGCCCGCCTGCCCCATCCCCGCCGCGTTCGGCCAGCTCTGTGCGTTGGGCCAGCCGGTCGCCGGGGCCGGGGTGAGGCCCGTCACCGGGGCGCCGGGGGCGGTCATGCCGCGTACCTGCGCGGCCGTGAGGCCCCCGCGGGCCGGGACGCCCGGCGGGGTGGGGCCGAGCGCGGCGGCGGGAGCCGGGAGGGGGACGGGTGCTGGGAGGACGGGTGCAGGGGCAGGAGCGACCGGGACCGGGGCGGGTGCCACGGGGACCGGGGCGGGTACCGGTACCGGTACGGGTTCCGGGAAGGGCGCCGGTGCTGGGAAGGGCGCCGGTGCGGGCGCCGGTGCCGGCACGGGGGCCGGAGCGATCGGCTGCTGCATCGGTACCAGCGCCACCGGCTGCTGTATCGGTATCGCCTGGGCTGCCGCCGGCATCGGCATCCCGCCGCCGGTCGGCGGTACGGCGGCGGGGAGCGGCATGCCGGTGCCGACGGCCGGGGCGGTGGCGAGCCCCGGGGTGGGGGCGGCCGCGGCGGCCTGTGCGGTCAGCCGCATGCCGGACCCGTTGGTCTCGCTCATCAGCCGGTCCACGGCCGCCGTACCCGAGCTGTAGCTGGTCCCTGTGCCCAGCTCGGGTACGGCGGCTCCCCTCCTGGACCCGTAGAGCACCTGCTCCAGGCCGGACACCAGGCGACGCACGTCGACCTGGGGGCGCACCACGAGTCTCAGGAAGCGGCTGGAGGAGCCGATCTTGTTGCCGCACTCGCGGACCAGGATCCGGTGCTCGGTGAGCATCCGGTCCCGGACCACCGTGCCCTCGGCCCCCACGGGAAGGCGCACGAAGAGGAAGTTGCCCTGGGAGGGGTAGACGGTCAGGCCGGGCAGGGCCGAGAGCTGGCTGGCCATCTCCAGGCGGTCACGGCGTACCTGCATCAGGCTCTGCGCGTACTCGGCGCCGTGTTCCTTCAGCATGAACACCACGTGCTCGGCGAAGGAGTTGAGGTTCCATTTCGGGAGCATCGAGCGGACGCGGCCCGCCAGGGCCGGGTTCGCCACCAGATAGCCGAAGCGTATGCCGTGCAGGCCGAAATTCTTGCCGAGGCTGCGGAGCACGACCACGTTGGGGCGGAGCATCGCCTCCTGGACGACGCTCGGAGCGGCCTCCGCGTCGGCGAACTCCAGGAACGACTCGTCCACGACCACCAGGTCCAGATCGGTCATCGCGTCCATGAACTGCACCACCGTCTGCTTGCGCAGATAACCGCCGTCGGGGTTGTTCGGGTTGCAGATGACGGCCACCCGGGTGCCCCGGGCCCGGATGAAGTCCGCGTACTGGGCCAGGTCCAGCGCGAAGCCGTTCGCCTCCTGGAGCGGGAACATGTCGACCCGCTTGCCGGTCTCCATCGGCTGGTCGGTCCAGCGGCCGAAGGTGGGGACGGGGATCGCCAGGGACTCGCGGACCAGGAGATGGTCGATCCAGGTGATCAGTTCTGTCGAGCCGTTGCCCATGGCCACGCACTGCGGCGGCAGCTGCAGCAGGCTGCACAGCTCGGCCGTGATGGTGTCGGCGCTGCTCGGGTAGTACGTGATGATCTCGCGCAGCCGCGCCCCCATCTCCTCGAACATGGCGGGGGTGGGGAAGTAGGGGTTGCACGGGATGCAGAAGTCCACCGGGCCCGACCCGTCGCTCTCCCGCGTCAGCGCCGCCATCGAAGGGCTGTGCGCGGCGGTGTTGCGGAACAACGAGGTGACGTTGTCAGGCAAGGGGACCTCCGTCGAAGGGTGGCCCGTGCGGGGGAGCACGGGCCACCCATGAATACGGAGGCGACGGAGGTGGTGTTCAACTCGCGGGACACGTGAGCCAGTTCACTCCCCGGGTGAACGAGGGTGATCTCAGGCGTCGAAGGAGTGGATCGTCGTCGTCCGGTAGGTCTGCCCCGGCCGGAGCACGGTGACGGGAAGTCGGCGTGGTTCGGCGAGTCCGGGAAGTGCTGGGTCTCCAGGCACAGCGCGTCGACCTGGCGGTAGGTGCGGCCGCCGGTGCCGGTCAGGGTGCCGTCGAGGAAGTTGCCGGAGTAGAACTGCAGGCCCGGCTGGTCGGTGGCGATCTTCAGGGTGCGGCCGGAACGCGGGTCGCGGAGCGTGGCGATGTGCTCGGGCCCCGCGGTGAGGCCCTTGTCCAGGGCCCAGTTGTGGTCGTAGCCCTTGGCCTGCACCTGCTGCTCGTGGCCGGCCCGGATGTCCCGGCCGATCGGCTTGGCCTTGCGGAAGTCGAAGGGGGTGCCGGCGACCCGGGCCAGTTCGCCGGTGGGGATCAGACCCGGGTCGGTGGGGGTGTAGCGGGAGGCGGCGATGCGGAGTTCGTGGTCCTCGATCGTGCCGCTGCCCTCGCCGGCCAGGTTCCAGTAGACGTGGCTGGTGAGATTGACGACGGTGGCTCGGTCGGTGGTGGCCTCGTAGTCGATGCGCCATGCGCCGTGCCGGTCGAGGGTGTACGTCACCTTCGTCCTGAGCGTGCCCGGGTAGCCCATCTCGCCGTCGACGCTGGTGTAGTGCAGGTGCAGCCCGACGTCGGTGCCCTCGGTGAACGGCTCCACGTCCCACATGTGCTTGTCGAAGCCCTTGGTGCCGCCGTGCAGGCTGTTCACGCCGTCGTTGACGGACAGCTGGTGGGTCTTGCCGTCCAGGGTGAACCGGCCCTTGCCGATGCGGTTGCCGTAGCGGCCGATCAGGGCGCCGAAGTACGGCGTCTTCGCCACGTAGTCGTCGATGTCGTCGAAGCCCAGCGAGACGTTGGCGCAGTGGCCGTGGCGGTCGGGGATCTCCAGGCTCTGGACGACGCCGCCCCAGTTGAGGACCTTCAGCCGGGTGCCGCCGTTCTCCAGCGACCAGCGGTAGATCTTCGTGCCGTCGGCGAGCTTGCCGAAGGGTTCTTTCACCGGCTTCCTTCCCGGGGCCGAACCGGTAGCGGCCTGGGCGTTGCCCGTGCCGAGGGTGGTGGCGGCGACACCTGCGGCCGCGGCTCCTGCGATGACCGTACGTCTGTTCAGTTCCATGTGCGGCTCCTGCACAAAGGAGGGGCCCCACCGGCTTTCCTGTGGGGCCCGATCTGACTTACGAACCGGACTTGCGCTTGTTCCACACGTCGAATCCGACGGCCAACAGCAGGGCGAAGCCCTTGATGACCTGCTGCCAGTCGGTGCCGACGCTGAGGAGGTTCATGCCGTTGTTCAGCACACCGAGGACGAGGCCGCCGATGATCGCGCCGAGGACGGTGCCGACACCGCCGCTCATGGACGCGCCACCGATGAATGACGAGGCGATCGCCTCGAGTTCGTAGTTCAGGCCGGCCTTCGGCGAGGCCGCGTTGAGGCGGGAGGCGATCGCCAGGCCCGCCAGGGCCGCGAGCGCGCCCATGTTCAGGAAGACGTAGAAGGTGACCTTCTTGTCCTTGACGCCGGACAGCTTGGCCGCCGGCAGGTTGCCGCCGATCGCGTAGACGTGGCGGCCGAACACCGCGTTGCGCATCATGTAGCCGTAGCCGACCACCAGTGCGCCGAGGATGATCAGCACGATCGGGGCGCCCTTGTAGCTGGCGAGCAGCAGCGTGAGGGTGAGGACCGCGGCGACCAGGGCGACCAGCTTGAGCAGGAAGAGCCGGGTGGGCAGGACGTCCAGGGCGAACTCCTGCTGCCGGCGGCGGTCCCGCACCTCCTGCCACACCACGGCGGCGATCAGGACGAGGCCGAGGAGCAGCGTGAGGTTGTGGTAGTTGGTGTTCGGGCCGACCTCGGGCAGGAAGCCGGTGAACATCTTCTGCAGGCCGCCTGGGAAGGGGCCGAGGGTCTGGCCCTTGAGCAGGATCTCCGTGAATCCGCGGAAGATCAGCATCCCGGCGAGGGTGACGATGAACGACGGTATGCCGAGATACGCGATGAAGAACCCCTGTGCCGCGCCCGCCGCCGCGCCCACCAGCAGGCACAGCACCACGGCGATCGGCCAGGGCACACTGTGCTGCACCGTCAGCACGGCCGCGAACGCGCCCACGAACGCGGTCAGCGAGCCGACCGAGAGGTCGATGTGCCCGGCGATGATCACCAGCATCATGCCGATCGCGAGGATCAGGACGTAGGCGTTCTGCAGCACCAGGTTGGAGACGTTGTGCGGCAGCAGCAGGTCCCCGTCGGTCCAGATCGCGAAGAGGACCACGATCAGGCCGAGCGCGATCAGCATGCCGTACTGGCGCATGTTGCGGCGCAGGCCGTCCAGCATCAGCTGGAGCACTCCCCCCTCGGCGGCCGATCCGCTCTTGCCCGGCGGCGCGGGGGCCGGGCTCTTGGCGGTCACATCCGTGCTCATCGCGTTACCTCTTTGTCCTTTGTCATATGGCGCATCAGCACTTCCTGCGTGGCCTCGGCCCGCGGCACCTCACCGGTCAGCCGGCCCGCGGCCATCGTGTAGATGCGGTCGCACATGCCGAGCAGTTCGGGCAGCTCGGAGGAGATGAAGACGACCGCCTTGCCCTGGGCGGCGAGTTGGTCGATGACCGTGTAGATCTCGTACTTGGCGCCCACGTCGATGCCGCGCGTGGGCTCGTCCAGGATCAGCACGTCGGGGCCGGCGAAGATCCACTTGCTGAGGACGACCTTCTGCTGGTTGCCGCCCGACAGCTTGCCCACCGGCTCGAAGACGGTCGGCGCCTTGATGTTCATGGACGTGCGGAAGCCCTCGGCGACCTGCCGTTCCTCGTGCTCGTCCACGACACCCCGCCTGGCCACTTTGTCCAGCGCGGTCAGCGAGATGTTGCGGCTGATGGTGTCGATGAGGTTGAGGCCGTAGTGCTTGCGGTCCTCGGTGACATAGGCGATGCCGTGCCGGACCGCCTCGGCGACGGACTTCGTCCGGATCTCCGTGCCGTCCTTCAGGACCGTGCCGCCCGCGTAGCGGCCGTAGGAGCGGCCGAAGACGCTCATCGCGAGTTCGGTGCGGCCGGCGCCCATCAGGCCCGCGATGCCGACGATCTCCCCGCGACGCACCTCGATCGAGACGTCGTCCACGACCTTGCGCTGCTGGTCGATCGGGTGGTGCACGGTCCAGTTGCGGATCTCCAGCGCGGGGGCCGCGCCCTCCTCGGGCCGGTGCGGGGTGCGCTCGGGGAAGCGGTGGTCGAGGTCGCGGCCGACCATGCCGGCGATGATCCGCTCCTCGGTCGTCTCCGGCGCCTTGACGTCGAGGGTCTCGATGGACCGGCCGTCCCGGATGATCGTCACCGAGTCGGCGACCCGGCGGATCTCGTTCAGCTTGTGGGAGATGATGATCGAGGTGATGCCCTGGTCCTTCAACTCCAGAATCAGATCGAGGAGTTTGCCGCTGTCCTCGTCGTTGAGGGCCGCCGTCGGCTCGTCCAGGATCAGCAGCTTCACCTGCTTCGACAGCGCCTTGGCGATCTCCACGAGCTGCTGCTTGCCCACGCCGATGTCGGCGACGCGGGTCTCCGGGTGCTCGTCGAGACCGACCCGGCGCAGCAGTTCGGTGGCGTGTCCGAGGGTCTCGTTCCAGTCGATGAGCCCGCGCCGGGCGTGCTCGTTGCCGAGGAACAGGTTCTCCGCGACGGAGAGGTACGGCACCAGCGCCAGCTCCTGATGGATGATGACGATGCCGTGCTGCTCGCTCGCCCGGATGTCCCTGAACCGGCAGGGCTCCGACTCGAAGAGGATGTCCCCCTCGTAACTGCCGTACGGGTGGACGCCGGAGAGCACCTTCATCAGGGTGGACTTGCCGGCGCCGTTCTCCCCGCAGATGGCGTGGACCTCGCCCCGCCGGACGGTCAGGGTGACGTCCGAGAGCGCCTTGACTCCGGGAAAGGTCTTGACGATCGAGCGCATTTCCAGGACGGGTCCCGCCATGGTCGTGCCTTCCAATCCGTAGGAATCAGGGCGGGTTACTTCAGCTCGGACTCGGTGTAGTAGCCGCCGTCGATCAGGACCTGCCGGTAGTTGGTCTTGTCGACACTCACCGGCTGCAGCAGGTAGGAGGGGACGACCTTGGTGCCGTTGTCGTACGACTTGGTGTCGTTGACCTCGGGCTTCTTGTTGTTGAGGACGTCGTCGACCATGGTCGAGGCGACCTCGGCGAGCTTGCGGAGGTCCTTGTAGACCGTCTGCGTCTGCTGACCGGCGATGATCGACTTCACCGAGGCCAGCTCGGCGTCCTGGCCGGTGACGACCGGCAGCGGCTTGCTCCCCGAGCCGTAGCCGTCCGACTTCAGCGAGGACAGGATGCCGATGGAGATGCCGTCGTACGGCGACAGGACCGCGTCGACCTTCTGCGACTGGTAGGACGAGGTCAGGATGTCGTCCATGCGCTTCTGCGCGGTGGCGCCGTCCCAGCGCAGGGTGGTGACCTTGTTGAGGTCGGTCTGGCCGGAGCGGACGACCAGCTGCTTCTTGTCGATGTACGGCTTCAGCACGCTCATCGCGCCGTTGAAGAAGTACCGGGTGTTGTTGTCGTCGTTGGAGCCGGCGAACAGCTCGATGTTGAACGGGCCCTTCGCGCCGCTGTCCAGGCCCAGCTTCTGCACGATGTACGTGCCCTGCAGCCGGCCGACCTTCTCGTTGTCGAAGGACGCGTAGTAGTCGACGTTCTTGGTGCCGAGGATGAGGCGGTCGTAGGAGATGACGGGGATGCCGGCGTCCGCCGCCTCCTGGAGCACGTTGTTCAGCGACTTGTTGTCGATCGCGGCGACGATCAGGCCCTTGACGCCCTGGGTGATCAGGTTCTCGATCTGGGAGACCTGGGTGTCCGGGTCGTCCTCGCCGTAGACCAGCTTGGTCTTGTAGCCCTTGGCCTCCAGGTCCTTGACCACGTTCTTGCCGTCGGAGATCCAGCGCTCGGAGGACTTGGTCGGCATCGCGATGCCGATGGTGCCGCCCTTGGCACTGCCCTTGTCCTCCTTGCTGCCGCCGCTGCCGCTCTGGCCGCATGCGGACAGGGTGAGGGCGAGCGAGGCGGCGCCGGCTATGGCGGTGAGAGCGGCTCTGCGGTTGCGCATGTGATCAGTCCTTGTTCGTCTCGTCGTTGAGCGGGGTCACGCGTTGCCGGGGAAGCGGTGGAGCGGGCCGGGCAGCCGGGAGCCGAGCGGCGCCATGCCGTCGTCCGCGCCGTGCCGGGCGAGCAGGTCCAGGGCGAGTCGGCCGCGCCGCACCCGCTCCCGGGCGGTGTCCAGGGTCACGTCCCGCAGATGGGTGCCCCACGGGTAGATGCCGGGAGCCTTGGACAGGCCGAACTTCAGGTAGAGGGGTGCGCCGCGCCTGATCAGCTCGGCGACCTCGTACATCCGGACATAGCCGCCGAGGTCGTCGGGGGCCTCGATGTACATGTCCATGGGGGCGCCGGACACCCGGCGGATCTCCGTGAGGTGATCCAGCGTCAGATCGCTGGGCACGTTGATCGAGTCGGCGCCGAGCCGCTCGTAGACGGCGTACGACGTCGGGTTGACGGGGCCGATGAGCGCCGAGACCTTCAGCGTGGTGCCGGCCGGGATGATCCCGGCCGCGCGCGCCCGGTGCAGGGTCCACAGCACGCCCTCGTCGGCGACCAGCAGGCACTGGACGCCCAGTTCGGTGGCCCGTACGGCGTCTTCGACACAGCCGGCGACGGCGTCGTGGCCGCGGGCGCGCAGTCCCGCCCCGCGCGAGTCCGAGCGCACCGAGCCGCCGGTGTCCCACGTGCCGCGCGGGCCGGTGAACAGGCACAGCTCGATGTCACGCCCGCCGGTCGCGTCGACCATCTCGGTGATCTCGGCGTCGGTGAGCATCCACACGCCGCTGCCCTGGCTGATCCGGTGGATCGGCACATCGAGGCGTGAGGCCTCCTTGAGCACGACCGCCAGCGCCTCGGGCCCCTCGCACGAGGGGATCTCGGTGCGCCAGCGGCCGCCGCCCGGGAAGCTGTGGGCGGAGGCGTCGGCGGGGTCGAGGGCGGGTGCGCCGAGGCCGAGTGCGGCGAGCACCTGCTCGCCGGGCCTGCGGGCTGCCGGGGCGGAAGCGTCGGTCACAAGCTGTCCTTAGTGTTCGGTATTTCGGACAAGGTTCGCGTCCCTGGGTATGGATAAGTCCTTGGTGGTACGCCGGTCGGGGCGCCGTCAGGTCACGCCCCGGCCGGCGCACGGTCAGGGGCGGAGCAGCACCTTGCCCACCTTCGGATCCCCGGCCCCCACCAGCTCGATGGCGTGCGGGAACTCGGTCAGCGGCAGCTCGTGGGTGACCAGTGGCAGCGGGTCCAGCAGCCCGGCGCCGAACATCCGCACGGTGTGCGCCCAGGCCTTGGGGGGTGCCCCGAAGACCGTGTGCACCTCCAGCTGCCGTACGACGAGATCGGTCGGGTCGAGCCCGTCCGCGCCCGGCGCCGGGATGCCGGTCAGCACCAGCCGTCCGCCGCGCCTGAGCAGCGAGGCGGCGGTGCGCGCGGCGGACGCGGACCCGGCGGTCTCGATCACGACGTCGAAGTCGTCGGGCAGCGCCGGACCTTCGGCGTCCCTGAGGCGGAAGTCGCTCGCCCCGAACCGCCGGGAGAGCGCCTCCCGGTCGTTCCGGGTGCCCACGACGAGCAGCTCCGCCGGTGAGACCGCCTTCAGGAACTGCACGGCGAACATCCCGAGCGTCCCCGTCCCGACCACCGCGACCCGCTCGCCCGGCAGGGCGTGCGCCTTCAGTGCGGCGGCCGCGATGCACGCGGCCGGCTCCAGCAGGGCGGCGGCGGTGAGGTCGGCGTCGTCCGGCAGCGGGTGCAGCAGCCGGGCGGGCAGGGTGAGCGTGGCGGCCATGGCACCCGGCCGGGTGAACCCGGTCTCCTCGTACCCGGCCGTGCACAGCGTGGTCTCGCCCGCGTGACAGCGGTCGCACACCTGGCAGTTGCGGAAGCCCTCGCCGACGACCTTGCGGCCGACGAGACTCTCCGGTGCGCCCGTGCCCACCGAGCGCACGGTCCCCGACCACTCGTGGCCGGGCGTGAGCGGGTAACGCACGTACCCTTCGGGCCGGTTGCCCTGGAACACCTCGCGGTCGCTGCCGCAGATGCCGACCGCGTGCACGGCGACCAGCGCCTCGCCGGGACCGGGATCCCTGGGCGTGTGCTCCTCGACCCGGTGGGTGCCCGGTGCCTCGATCAGGACCTGGGAACTCACTTCGCGCCCTTCGGCCTGCGCTGCTCCCAGCCCTCGGCCCACAGGTCGAACCGGGCCTGCTGCTGCGGGAACTCGGCGGCCGCGTCGGTGTCCAGCTCGACACCGAGACCGGGCTTGCCGGAGAGGTGGAAGTAGCCGTCCACGACCTCCGGCGCCCCCTTGACCACCTTCTTGATCTCCGCGTCCGCGAAGTCGTTGAAGTGCTCGAGGATCTTGAAGTTCGGGGAGGTGAAGCCGACCTGCAGCGACGCGGCTGTCAGCACGGACCCGCCCACGTTGTGCGGGGCGACCAGCATGTAGTGAGCCTCGGCGGTGGCGGCGAGCTTCCGTGTCTCCCAGATACCGCCGATATGGCCGACGTCGGGCTGGAGGATGTCCGCCGACTGGCTCTCGAACAGCTCGCGGAACTCGATCCGGTCGTGGATGCGCTCGCCGGTGGCGACCGGGATGTCCACCTTGGCGGCGACCTTCTCCAGCGCCTTCAGGTTCTCCGGCGGGCAGGGCTCCTCCAGCCAGGCCGGCTCGAAGGGGGCCAGCTCGCGGGCGAGCCGGACGGCGGTGGCGGGGGAGAAGCGGCCGTGCATCTCCAGCATCAGCTCGGTGTCCGGACCGATGGCGTCGCGCACGGCCTCGATGAGGGAGACGGCGTACAGGGTCTGCTCGTGGTCCAGTTCGAAGTGTCCGGTGCCGAAGGGATCGATCTTCAGGGCCCGGTAGCCGCGCTCGATCACCCCCTGGGCGGCCTTGTGATAAGCCTCCGGCGTTCGCTCGGTCGTGTACCACCCGTTGGCGTACGCCTTGACCCGGTCCGTCACCTTGCCGCCCAGCAGCTGCCACACCGGAACACCGAGGGCCTTGCCCTTGATGTCCCAGCACGCCATCTCGACGACCGCGATCCCGGACATCACGATCTCGCCGGCGCGCCCGTAGTCGCCGTACTTCATACGGCGTACGAGGTCCTCGACGGCGAAGGGGTCGGATCCGAGAACGTGGTTGGCCTCGGCCTCCCGCAGGTAGCCGAGCAGCGCGTCGGTGCGTCCGAGCATCCGGGTCTCGCCGACTCCCGTGATCCCCTCGTCGGTGTGCACCTGGACGTAGGTCAGGTTGCGCCACGGCGTCCCGACCACGTGTGTGCTGATTCCGGTGATGCGCACGGCAGTTGCCCCTCAGCTGTTCGATATTTCGTCACACGTTCGAAATGCTGGCGTGACAGTAAGGATGGGTCGGCGGGGGTGTCAATGGGTCGAACGGGTAACGGTTTCGACAAGGATTTCGAGAACATTTTCGGTCCCGCACGAAACCTTCACAGCGGCGCCTAGGAACGTGACCGGCGGGGAATCTAGTCTTCCGGCGTCATGGACTTCTGCCACCCGTGCCAACGGCACCTCAACGGCGCCCTGGCCTGCCCTGGGTGCGGCGCTCCGGCGCGAGTCGCGTCCCCGGAGACACCGGCCGCGCACGCGTACGCGGGTGCGGGTGGGGCGCCGGCTTACGGCGGCTACGTCCACTCCGAGGGGTACGCCCCCTCCGCGACGTACGGCGGCTACGGCGACGCGACGGGCGCCGGCGAACGGTACGGCACCCCTGCGGGTCCCGGTGAACGCTACGGCGACCCTGCTGGTCCCGGTGAACAGGGCGAGCCGAGGGGTTCGGAGGAGTACGACCCGCAGGACGAGCACCTGGGGCCGGACGAGCACCTGAGGCAGGACGAGTCCGAGTCCGAGCGCGGAGGCCGCGCCGCCCGGCGTCAGTCGCGCGGCCGGGGCCGTGGTGGAGCCACGGGTGGCGGGGAGTCCGGCAGCGGCCCCGGTGCCGGCGACGCCAGCCGCCGGGACCGCAAGGCCGCCGCGCACCGGCGGCGCCGGCGCCGTACCGTGCTGATCGCCGCGGGCTTCGTGCTGGCGGCCGGCGGCCTCAGCATCGCCGAGCTCGGCATGGACGCCCCCTTCTCCAGCGACAAGCCGGCCGCGTCCGGGGACGCCTCCACGGACGGCGGCAGCTCCTCCGCGTCCCCGGGCGTGACGGCGTCCCCCCTGGACGACGCCTCGGGCGCCCCGGGTACCGGGGACGGCTCCTCCCCGGACCCCTCGGCCTCGGCCTCCGCCTCCAGGTCCCCGAAGGACAAGGACTCCAAGTCCCCGTCCGCCACGGACAAGGCGGAACATTCGGCCACCGCGGGCGCGGGCAATCCGGCCTCGGCCCCGGCCGCCCCGGCCACGTCCCAGCCGGCGTCCACGCCGACGGCCGCCCCGCCGACATCGGACCCGACACCGCAGCCGTCACCGACGAAGACGTGCAACCGGTTCCTGTGGTGGTGCACGTAGGCACACGGGCAGGCCGCTTCGCGCCGCGCCGTACCGCTGACTGTGCCCTCGTTCCCTGTACCACCCCGTGCCCTCGGCCGTCCGGGGCACGGGTGGCACCGACCCGGCCTCGTGGCGGTTGAGTCGGACAGGTGTCTCTCGCCGTACACGACCCTGGGAACGCCCGGCGACGGAACGGGCGTTGTGCACAGAGGGAGCGGCGAGCAGCGGCTCGGTTCGAGGAGAGCGGATGACGCAGGGGACCACCGTGCACGGCACGGTCGCCGAGGGCTTCGAAGCGGTGCGCGAGGAGTTCGCATCCTTCGTCGCCGAGGAACGGGACGACTACGAGGGGCAGTTGTGCGCCTACGTCCACGGCCGGCGGGTCGTCGACCTGTGGGTGGGCGAGGGCGCCGACGCGGACTCGCTGTACGGCGTGTTCTCGTCCACCAAGGGAGCCGCCCATCTCATCGTGGCCCTGCTGGTACAGGACGGCACACTGGAGCTGGACCGCAAGGTCACCTACTACTGGCCGGAGTTCGGCGTCGAGGGCAAGGGTGCGCTGACCCTGCGCGACCTGCTCGCGCACCGCGCCGGCCTGGTCGGCACCGACACCGGGTTCAGCACGGCGGAGCTGGCCGACGACCGGGCGCTGGCCGAACGCCTCGCCGACCAGCGGCCGTTCTGGCGGCCTGGCTCGGCCTTCGGCTACCACGCCCTGGTGATCGGCGCGCTGACCGGCGAGGTCGTCCGGCGTGCGACGGGCCGTACGATCCAGGAGCTGTACGAGGAGCGGGTCCGCGCCCCCTACGTCCTGGACTTCCACCTCGGCCTGCCCGCCTCGCGCGAGCCACGCTTCCGCACGGTCCAGCCGATGCTGCCGACCCCCGGCCAGCAGGCGGCGCTGGACGCGCTGCCGGACGGCCCGCACACCCTCGCCTCGATCGCCTTCAACCGGCACACGCCCGAGCCGACCGACCTGGCCTCCCTGCCGAACGAGCGCGGTGTGCGTGCCAAGGGTCCGGCCTCGGTGGGCGGTGTGGCCTCTGCCCGCGGTCTGGCCGGCATGTACGCGGCGGCGATCGGTGAGATCGACGGCAAGGCGCCGCTGCTGAAGGAGGACACGGTCGCGGAGTTCGGCCGGCCGCACTCCGTCGGGTACGACTTGGTGACCCGAGGGCACCGGGTGTTCGGCCTCGGCTTCCAGGCCACGTCCGACGCCTGGCACCTGTTCCTGGGCGCGGGCACGATCGGCCACAGCGGCGCGGCCGGTTCCCAGGCCTTCGCGGACCCGCGCAGCGGCCTGGCCTACGGCTACACGCGGCGCCGGTTCGCCTTTCCGGGCGGAGCGGCACCGGAGAACGAAGGGCTGGTGGCGGCGGTGCACCGGGCGGCGCTGACATCCTGAGAGGCGCGGGGAACTGCGCGACCGGCCACGCACCGGCCGCACCCGAAGTCTCACCGCACCCGGCGGACGCTCACCTGCCGGCAGCCGCACCCCACGTCCAAGGGTGCGGCTGCCGTGGTGCGCAACGACGGTTCTCAGGCCAGCGTCACGGTGATGTTGCCGCGGGTCGCCTTCGAGTAGGGGCACACCTGGTGAGCCTTCTCGATCAGCTCCCGCGCAGCGGTCTCGTCGACGTTCGGGATGTTCGCGGAGATCTCCACGATGATCCCGAAGCCCTCGTCGTTCTTGCCGATCCCGACCTTCGCGGTGACGGTCGAGCCGGAGATGTCGGCGCCCTCCTGCCGGGCGACGACGCCGAGCGCGCCCTGGAAGCAGGCGCTGTACCCGGCGGCGAACAGCTGCTCGGGGTTGGTGCCGGCGCCGTTGCCGCCCATCTCCTTGGGCGGGTTCACGACGACGTCGAGCCTGCCGTCGTCGGTGGCGACGCGGCCGTCGCGGCCGTTCTCCGCGGTGGCGACGGCGGTGTACAGGACGTCTGACTGCTGGATGGGCATGCGGTTGTCTTCCTCCTCGGTCCGCCGCGACTCGCGCCCACGATCGACGGCGGATTCCGGAAAGAAGTTACCGCATGCCGGAAAGGTCAGGCCAGGGGTCAGAGCTTGACGATCATCTTGCCGGTGTTGTCACCGCGCAGGACCCCGAGGAACGCCTCCAGGTTGTTCTCGATGCCCTCGACGACCGTCTCGCGGTACTTGAGCGCGCCCGAGGCGACCCAGGGGCCGACCTCCTGGACGAACTGCGGCTGCAGGTCGTAGTGGTCGCCGACCAGGAAGCCCTCCATGCGGCCCCGGGTCTGGATGAGACGGGCGAGGTTGCGCGGGCCGGGGGCGGGCTCGGTGTTGTTGTAGACCGAGATCATGCCGCAGATCGCGATCCGGCCGCCCTGGTTCAGCGAGCCGATGGCCGCCTCCAGGTGGTCGCCGCCGACGTTGTCGAAGTAGACGTCGATGCCGTCGGGGGCGGCCTCGCGCAGCTGCTCGCCCACCGGGCCGTTCTTGTAGTTGAAGGCGGCGTCGAAGCCGTACTCCTCCACCAGCAGCTTGACCTTCTCGTCCGAGCCGGCCGAGCCGATGACCCGCGAGGCGCCCTTGAGCTTGGCGATCTGTCCGACCTGGCTGCCCACGGCACCCGCGGCGCCGGACACGAACACGACGTCGCCCTCCTTGAAGGAGGCGGTGCGCAGCAGGCCGGCGTACGCGGTCAGGCCGGTCATGCCGAGGACGCCGAGGTACGTCGACAGGGGTGCGGCCTCGGGGTCGACCTTGACCCCGCCGTGCTGGGCGCCCAGCACCGCGTACTCGCGCCAGCCGAAGAAGTGCAGGAGGTGGTCGCCGACCTCGATGCCCTCGGCGTTGGAGGCCACCACCTCGCCGACCGCACCGCCCTGCATGACCTTGCCCAGCTCGAACGGGGCGGCGTACGACTTGGCGGCACTCATTCGGCCGCGCATGTACGGGTCCACGGAGAGGTACTTGTTGCGTACCAGCACCTGGCCCTCGCCCGGCGTCGGTACGGGCGTCTCGACGAGGGCGAAGTCCTCGGGCTCGGGCCAGCCGACCGGACGGCTGAGCAGGTGCCACTCGCGGTTGATCATCACAGGACCTTTCGATTTACTTCAGTACCTGAAACAACAGTGCAACTGAATATTTCATGATGTCAAGTAAACGCGGTATCCTGAGGGCATGGCCGCACCACAGAAGACCCGTCCGGACGAACTGACCGTGGAGGTCGTCGAGCTGATCGGCGAGGTGGTGGGCCGCTACCACGCGGATTACGAGGAGGCCGCCGCCGGACACGCGCTGACCGGCGCACAGGCGAAGCTGCTCAGCCTGCTGTCGCTCGACCCGCTGCCGATGCGGAAGCTGGCGCAGAAGCTGAAGTGCGAGCCGTCCAACGTCACCGGGATCGTGGATCGCCTGGAGTCCCGCGGTCTGGTCGAGCGCCGCCCCGACCCCGCCGACCGGCGGGTGAAGCTGGCCGTGGCCACCGACGAGGGCCTGCGGGTGGCCCGTGACCTGCGCGACGGCCTTCAGTTCGCCCGTGAACCGCTGGCCGGGCTCAGCGCCGACGAACGGCGGTCGCTGCGTGACCTGCTGCGCCGGATGCTCGACACCTGAGGCCGGGTAAAGTCTTCGCCATGCGCGATCTTGGGGTGGGATTCGGCTACCTGGTCAAGGGCCAGCGATGGGTCGGCCGGCACGGCAAGCAGTACGGCTTCGGCCTGCTGCCCGGCCTGATCACGCTGGTCCTGTACGCGGCGACACTGGTCGCGCTCGGGGTGTGGGGCGAGGACGGGGTCGCCTGGGCGACACCGTTCGCGGACGACTGGTCGGGCCCCTGGCAGGGACTGTTCCGCGGCTTCCTCACGGCCGTCCTCTTCGCCCTCGGCCTGCTGCTGGCCGTCCTCACCTTCACGGCCGTCACCCTGCTGGTCGGACAGCCCTTCTACGAGAACCTCTCCGAGAAGGTCGACGAGGACGTCTCGCCCGACGGCACCGCACCCGAGTCGGGCCTGCCGCTCTGGCGCGAGCTGTGGTTCTCGGCCCGCGACAGTCTGCGGATCCTGGCCCGGGCCCTGCTGTGGGGCGTGCTGCTCTTCGCCCTCGGCTTCCTGCCCGTGGTGGGCCAGACGGTCGTCCCGGTCATCGGCTTCTTCGTCACCGGCTTCTTCCTCACCGAGGAGCTGACCGGCGTGGCCCTCCAGCGCCGCGGTGTCGAACTCCGCGCCCGCCTCGCCCTGCTCCGCTCCCGCAAGACCCTGGTCTGGGGTTTCGGTACGCCGCTCGGCCTGGCGTTCCTGGTTCCGTTCGTCGCCGTGTTCCTGATGCCGGGAGCGGTCGCGGGAGCCACCCTCCTCGCCCGTGAGCTGCTGGGCGAGGAGAGCGCCGACGAGGAGGAGACCGCGGACGACGACGAGCAGGTCACCTCCTGAAGGTGGCCTCCGCCGCCACGGTCACGATCGACCGCACCTGCGCGATGATGTCCAGCCGGTTGCGTACGAACTCGGTGTCGGTGACCGTACCCGTCGCGGGGTCGGTGTTCCCGGTGCCGAACTGCAGGACCGGGGTGTGCACATGGCCGCCCGGCAGGGTGTCGTGCAGGCCCAGGCGGTCCCGGAGCAGGGTCGCGCGGTAGGCGATCTCGTTGGAGAGGTAGTCGCCGCCGCCTCCCGCACGCGCCGTCGAGCCGGAGGTCGGACCGTCCGGCCGTACGACGGCCTCGGTGCCTCCCGCCGGGATCTCGGTCACCTCCGTGTGGTCGTACACCGGGAACCGGCCCGTGCCGGCGGCCGTGATGGCGGCGTACGGCAGTGTCGTCGTCGTCCATTGCGGCTGCGTTGCCGGGTCGGCGACCGGGACGGTCTCGGTGCGGGAGACGTTGTCGTTGTCGGGGAAGCCGCCCCGCCAGGCCCCGTTGGTGCGCTCGATGTCGAAGCGCCCGACGCGGCCCTGGCTCACGGTCGTGAACAGGTCGACCTTCGGCAGGCAGGGCCGCAGGGTCCGCTCCACAGTGCCCCCGGCGAAGTCGGCCCAGCGCACGGGGAACACGGCCGTCTCCACCCGGGCCGGACCCTCGGCCGTCTCGATCACCGTACCGTCCAGCGCCAGCGCGCTCGCCCCGGACGGGTTGGAGATGCGGATGTCCCGGTCGAGGGTGAAGGGGTCGAAGCCGGTGAGCAGGACGCGCCTGAGGTGCGGCTGCCCGGTGCAGCGGATGTCGGTCTGGCCGCGCGAGGTGCGCTCCAACCGGTCGAGCAGTGCGGAGCGCTGGGTCTCGGTGAGGATGAACTCCGGCTGCCAGGTGCGGACTTCCCGGGTCATGCCCAGCCGTGCCCAGTACAGCGGCCGGTCGTCGTCCCGGCTCAGGCCCGCCCGTCGCCCACCACCGCCCTTCCAAGGAAGCGCTTCGCGCCGTTCTGATTCCGTCGGACCGCGCCCCTGCGCCCGGTCCACGGCCCGCCGCCACAGCGCCGAGCCCTCGCGTACGACGATGCGGCGGGCCTGCGCGTAGGAATGGGCGCTGGTCAGCTCCCGGGTGAACTCCGGTGCCACCCCGTCGAATCCGGAGCGCGCGAGGATCTCCTGCGGTACGGCCCTGGTGAGCCGCTGCTCCTCGGCGGTGGGGGAGGGGACGGTACCGGCGGCGCCGGCCGTCGTCGTGGGGGCGGACAGGCCGGCCAGCAGGGCCATGCCGAGGACGACGGTCCGTATGCGTAGCGAGGTCACGGGGGTTCGGGTCCTTCCGTCGCTGCGGGGCGCGTGGTGCGGGGGACGGCGGAAGTATCCCGTGACGGGAGTGGTCTACGCCATGGTGCGGGGGAGCCGCGCGGCCTCCTCCCGCAGCACCGCGACAAACGCCCCGACGGCCGGTGAAGGCGTCCGCCCCCGCACGGTCGCCGCGTACACCGCCCGTACCGGAGCGTCCTCCTCGCGCACCGGAAGCAGGACGACGTCAGGGCGCACCCCCTCGGCGGCCAGCCCCGGCACCAGGGCCACGCCAAGACCGGCGGCCACATAGCCCTGCTTGGCCGTCCACTCCGCGACCACATGCGCCACGCGCGGCCGGAACCCCTCCCGCAGGGCCGCGTCCAGCAGCGTTCCCTCGGGCCGGGAACTGCCGGAGATCCAGTCGGCGCCGGCGAGTTGGGTGAGCCGGACCCCGTCCGCACCGGCCAGCGGATGGGCGGCGGGGACGGCGACGTACAGGGGCTCGTCCAGCAGATGGTGCAGGTCGTACGCGTCCAGCGGGGCGCGGCCCGTCGAGGAGACGACCGCCAGGTCCAGACGGCCGGCGGCCAGCCGGTCCAGCAGGCCGGGGGTGAGTCCCTCCTCGCGCTCGACCCGGACGGCCGGGTGCCGGGCCCGGAAGGCGGCCAGGGCATGCGGGACGAGTGCCGCGTCCGCCGAGGCGAACGCCCCGAACCGCAGCCGCCCGCCCGCCACTTCACGCAGCGCCGCGAGCTCGCGCACGGCACCGTGCAGCGACTCGGCGACCGTCTCCGCGTACGGCACCAGCGCCCGCCCCGCCTCCGTGAGCCGTACCCCGCGCGGCAGCCGGTCGAACAGAGGTCCGCCGCCCAGCGCCGACTCCAGCGAGGCCACCTGCCGGGACACCGCCGACTGCGTCCAGCCCAGCGCCCGCGCGGCCACCGTGAACGAGCCGGCGCGGGCGACCTCCAGGAACGCCCGCAGCCAGACGGTGGACAGATCCGGCACGTCGGATTCATGCGAGATGTGCATGGCATCCATGCTAGACATTCGCTTGTCGCATCGCCGAGGCGCGCCTAGCGTCGAGAGCATGCAGATAACGGTCGGCAGCCCCGCCTCCGCACCCCAGCCCCTGAACCCCTACTACTCCCAGGTCGCCCGCGTCGAACACGCCGACGGCGCCCTGTTGTATCTCTCCGGGCAGATCGCCGAGGGCGCCACCCTCGCCGAGCAGACCCGGGGCGTCTTCGAGACCGTCGGCGCCCTTCTCGAGGCCCACGGCGCGACCCTCGCGGACGTCATCAACATCCGCACCTGTCTCACCGACATCAGCGAGCTCGAGGAATACGCCGCCGTACGGCGGCAGTTCCTCACCGGGACCCCGCCGACCAGCATGACCTTCGAAGTGCCCCGCCTCTTCCGGGCCGATGCGAAGGTGGAGATCGAAATCGTGGCGGCGGTGCCGGCCGGCAGGTGACGATGCCGGTGAACCTCAGTCCACCGGCTCGCCCAGCAGCCGCAGGAAGTCCCGGAACGCGCCCGGCATGTCGACCGACTCCGGGTCCAGCAGCCACTGGTACTGCAGACCGTCCATCACCGCGATGAGCAGCGGGGCGGCGCGCTCCGGGGTGAGACCGCCCGGCAGACGGTCGCCGTACTCGGCGCGCAGGACCGCCGTCATGTTCGCGCGGACCTCCGCATAGCGCTCGGTGAAGTAGGGGCGCGCCGGGTGCCCCTCCGTCACGCTCTCGCCGAGCAGCGCCGAGAAGGTCTGGATGATGGCCGGGCGCATCGCGTTGTACTCGACCAGCGAGGCGAGCAGGTCGACCCGCCAGTGCGTGTCAGGGACCGCGTCCCACCGGTCCCGCTCCCGGAGCACGGCCACCAGCAGGGCGTCCTTCGTCGGGAAGTAGTGCAGCAGCCCCTGCTGGGTCAGCCCGACCCGCTCGGCCACGGCGGCCATGCTCGCGCCCCGGTAACCGCGCTCCGCGATCACCTCGAGGGCCGCCCCCACGATCTCCGCGCGCCGCTCCTCGCCCCTGACCCTCGCGTTCATGACGTCACCGTACGGCATCCCTCCGCGCCAAATATAACAGCAAGATAACAAAACCTACCGCTCTACAGGTATCGGATGCAGGATGAAGGGGATCCAAGGGACTTCAGCGAGGAGGAACCGCCGTGGCGGAGACAGACAAGGCGCGCGCAGACGAGGCCCGCGAGACGGTCGTGGAGGCCGCGCTCGGACGGCTCGATCTCGACGCCAAGGCGCGGCTGCTGGCCGGCCAGGACATGTGGACCCTGCCCGCCCTGCCGGAGATCGGCCTGCAGTCCCTCGTCATGTCCGACGGCCCGATCGGCGTGCGGGGTGTGCGCTGGACGGCCGACGACCCCTCCGTGGCCCTGCCCTCGCCGACCGCGCTCGCCGCCACCTGGGACCCCGCACTCGCCCGCCGCGCGGGCGCGCTGCTCGCCCAGGAGGCCCGCCGCAAGGGCGTCCACGTCCTGCTCGCCCCCACCGTCAACCTGCACCGCTCCCCGCTCGGCGGCCGCCACTTCGAGGCCTACAGCGAGGACCCCCAGCTGACGGGCGCGATCGGCAGCGGCTATGTCACCGGCGTCCAGTCCGGCGGCGTCGGCACCACCGTCAAGCACTTCGTCGCCAACGACGCCGAGACCGACCGTTTCACAGTGAACAACCTGGTCTCCGAACGCGCCCTGCGCGAGCTGTACCTGGCCCCCTTCGAGGCGATCGTCGCGAACGCCCACCCCTGGGGCATCATGACCGCCTACAACCAGGTCAACGGCACGACGATGACCGAGCACCACCACCTGGTCAACGAAGTCCTGCGGGGCGAGTGGGGCTTCGACGGCTTCAACGTCTCCGACTGGATGGCCGCCCGCGACACCGTCGGCGACATCGAGGGCGGCCTCGACGTCGCCATGCCCGGCCCCGAGACCGTGTACGGCACGGCGCTCGCCCAGGCCGTCCGGGACGGCAAGGTCGCCGAGGCCACCGTCGACGCCGCCGTACGCCGGGTGCTGCGCCTCGCGGCCCGCGTCGGCATCCTGGCGGGCGCCGAACCGGTCGTCGCCGAACCGCCCGCGCCGGTCGACGGCGAGGCCCTGGCCCGCGAGATCGCCCGCCGCTCCTTCGTCCTCGTGCGCAACGAACGAGACGCCCTGCCGCTCCGGCCGAACGGCACCGTGGCCCTGATCGGCGCCGCCGCCCGCGAGGCCCGCATCCTCGGCGGCGGCTCCGCCACCGTCTTCCCCGCCCGGATCGTCTCCCCGCTCGACGGCCTCACCGCCGCCCTCCCCGACGGCGCCCTCGTCTACGCGGTCGGCGCCGACCCGGCCACCGAACTAGCCGCCGCGGGCCAGGGCTTCACGCTCCGCGCGGTCTGCCGGGACGCCGACGGCGCCGTCATCGGCACCGGCACCGCCCCCGGCGGCCAGATCCAGTGGATGGGCACCGACCTCCCCGACGGCGTCACCCACGACACGCTCCACACCGTCGAGCTGACCGGCACCTTCACCCCGCGTGAGTCCGGCGCGCACACCTTCGGCATCAAGGGCATGGGCGCCTTCACGCTCACCGTCGACGGGACGACCTACTACGACGACGTCCAGCGCCCCGTGAGCGAGGACCCCTTCGAGACCCTCTTCGCCGCCCCCACCCCCCGCGCGCAGGCCGAACTCACCGCGGGCGAAGCGGTCGACGTCTCCCTGACCTACGTCGTCCGGTTCCCCGAGAACATCCCCATGAAGGTCGTCACCTTCGCCCTCGCCCACTCCGCCCCCCGGCGCGACCCCGACGAGCTGATCGCCGAGGCCGTCGAGGCCGCCCGCGCCGCCGACACGGCCGTCGTCATGGTGGCCACCACCGACCGTGTCGAGTCCGAGGGCTTCGACCGCACCGACCTCCGCCTGCCCGGCCGTCAGGACGACCTGGTCCGCGCCGTCGCCGCCGCCAACCCGAACACCGTCGTGGTCGTCAACTCCGGCTCCCCGGTCGAACTGCCCTGGCGCGACGACGTCGCCGCCGTGCTGCTGACCTGGTTCCCCGGCCAGGAGGGCGGCGCCGCTCTCGCCGACGTGCTGACCGGCACCCACGAGCCCGGCGGCCGGCTCCCCACCACCTGGGGCTCCCTCGCCGACGCCCCCGTCACCCGGGTCGTCCCCGCCGACGGCGCACTCGCCTACACCGAGGACATGTTCATCGGCTACCGCGCCTGGGAGCGGGCCGGCCGCACTCCGTCCTACCCCTTCGGACACGGCCTCGGCTACACCGACTGGACCTACGAGTCCCTCGACGTCGACGTCGACGGCACCACGGCCCGCGTCCGTCTGCGCAACACCGGCGAGCGGGCCGGCCGGGAGGTCGTCCAGGTCTATCTCTCCCCGGCCGAGCCCGACGCCGAGCGGCCGGCGCGCCGGCTGGCCGGATTCGCGAGCGCCGAGGCCGGACCCGGCGAGAGCGTCGAGGTGACCGTCGAACTGCCCCGCCGCGCCTTCGAGGCCTGGGACGACACGGCGAAGTCGTGGGTGTGTGTGAAGGGTTCGTACGAGATCGCCGCTGGGGGCTCGATCGCGGACCGCAGGCTGACCGCGCCGATTAACGTCTGATCCGGGACAAGTCCCCCATGAGCAGCCCCGGTCCGGGACCTGACCTCCGGACCGGGGCTCATCACATCCGGTTCCGGTGTCTGCTCTGCTGCGGATGCCGGGTCGGCCGGCCGCCCGGGGGCGCCTGGCGGACCGAGAAGCCGTACACCGTCTCGGACCTGAACACCTCGCCCGGCCGCAGCTCGGTGCTCGGGAAGTCCGGGTGGTTGGGGGAGTCCGGGAAGTGCTGGGTCTCCAGGGCGATCCCGTCGCCGGGGGCGAAGGGAGCCGTCAGATGGTCGGCGGTGTAGAGCTGGAGGCCGGGCTCGGTCGTGGCGACCGTGAGCACCCGCCCGGATACCGGGTCGTGCAGCTCGGCCACCTCCTGCGCCGTCTCCGTCACACCCTTGTCCAGCACGAAGTTCTGGTCGTAGCCGGAGCCCACCCTGCGGGCCGTACGGAAGTCGAAGCGGGAGCCCGAGACGTCCTCCAGGGCGCCGGTGGGGATCAGGTCGGCGTCGGCCGGGGTGTACCGGGAGGCGGCGATCCGCAGTTCGTGGCCGCCTGCCTGGCCGGAGCCGCTCAGGTTCCAGTACGTGTGGTTGGTGAGGTTGACGACGGTCGGCGCGTCCGTGACGGCCTCGTAGGCGATCCGCAGCGCACCGGACGCGTCCAGCGTGTAGGTGGCCGCCACCTCGAGACGGCCCGGGAAGCCCTCCTCGTCGTGCGGGCTCACCCGCGTCAGCCGCAGCCCGTGCTCGACCGGCTCCACCTCCCACACATGCTTGTCGAAACCGCGCACGCCGCCGTGCAGACAGTGGGGCTCGCTGTTGCGGGCCGGTGTGTACGTACGGCCGTCCAGCGAGAAGCGGGCGCCCGCGATGCGGTTGGCGTACCGCCCGACCAGAGCCCCGAGATACGGCTCCGGGTGCGCCCGGTAGCCGTCCAGCCCGGGGAATCCCAGCACCACGTCCGTCGTCCGCCCTCCCCCGCTCTCGGCGTCGCTCGAGCGGGGGGACCCCCATCGGTCCGGGACCTCGACCGACTGCACGATCCCGCCGTACGACAGCACACGCACCCGCACCCCGGCCCGCTCCAGCGTCCAGCGGTGCACCGCGGCGCCGTCGGAAAGTGTGCCGAAAAGTTCGCTCATGTGGAAAACCCTAGGTCACGGCTTCTGCGCGATGACCGTTCGGTACGCGATCTCGGCGAGCCGTGCCTGGCCGTTCCGGCCCGGGTGGAACCAGTCCCAGTGGCTCAGCTGTTCGGTGTCGAAGCGGTAGTCGAAGACCGCGTTCCCGTCGAAGCGGCAGCGGCGGTTCTTGGCGCACACGTCCTTCAGCACCGCGTTGTAGGCCTCCACCCGCTTCTGCACCTTGTCCCGGCGCAGCGTGGCCAATCCGCTCAGATCATCGGCGTTGCCCAGCATCGAGGGACAGATGCCCAGCTTCCACACCTCCTTGCCCAGCGGGTTCGTCCGGCCCTCGGACCACAGCCGCTTCAGGTTCGGCACGCTCGCCACGTACACCTGCGTCTTCGGCAGCGCCGTGCGCAAGGTGGCCAGCGCCTCCTCGAAGTCCGCGCGGAAGGCGGCCACCGAGGTCATCGCCCGCGCCGAGGACCGGCAGGCGTCGTTCGCGCCGATCATCACCGTCACCAACTCCGGGCCGCGGGTGGCGGCCTGGGCCATCTGCTCCGGCAGATCGGACATCCGGGCGCCGGTCTCCGCGAAGTTCCAGCTGCGCTCCGCCGCGCCGGTCACCCCCAGCAGACGCACCGCCAGGCTGTCCACCTTGGCGTCGCTGCCCGTCGCCCACGACACCTCGGGGCAGTCGGAGAGCACCGCGCACGCGTCGAACCCGCGGGTGATGGAGTCGCCGACCGCGGCGATCGAGTCCGGACTGCGGTCCCACACCGGCGTGGGTCTGGCCGAGGGGCGGGACGCGCTCGCGCCGGAGTCCTTCGTGCCGCCGCCACCGCCGCCACCGAAGGCGTCGCACCCCGCCAGGGACAGCACGGCCGCTGTCGCCACGGCAAGGGCCGCCCGCGCACGGTGGCTTCGCTTCCGCATCCCTGTTGATCCCCTCGCTCGGCGTGCAGTGCTCCCCCCCATTAACAACGCGCGAGGGTTCCCGGCCCGGGACCTTGGAACGGCTCACCCCCGTACAAGCGTCCCCCTGGGTGAATGGCGGGAGTTTCCTGGCACTGGGACCGACGGTACGTCACACTCCTTGCGCCGCCGCAGGGTAGCCTCGCCAACAAGGCGGCCGTCGTGCCACTGCCGCCCAGCCAGTCCGCAAGATGTCCCGCTCTGCCCGGAGGTTCCGGTGACGACACGTGGAGTTCTGTACGTGCACTCCGCGCCGCGCGCGCTGTGCCCGCACGTCGAGTGGGCCGTCGCGGGGGTGCTCGGCACGCGCGTCAGCCTCGACTGGATCCGGCAGCCCGCGGCCCCCGGCACCTGGCGCTCGGAGTTCTCCTGGAAGGGCGAGGTCGGCACGGCCTCCAAGCTCGCTTCGGCGCTGCGCGGGTGGCACCTGCTGCGCTTCGAGGTCACCGCCGAGCCCTGCCCCACCGCCGAGGGCGAGCGCTACAGCTGCACCCCCGACCTGGGCATCTTCCACGCCGTCACCGGCATCCACGGCGACATCCTCATCCCGGAGGACCGTCTGCGCGCGGCGCTGGTCCGCAGCCAGCGCGGCGAGAGCGACCTGGAGGCCGAGATCTCCAGACTCCTGGGCAAGCCGTGGGACGACGAACTGGAGCCGTTCCGCTATGCGGGAGAGGGCGCCCCGGTGCGCTGGCTGCACCAGGTGGTCTGAGCGGAGCCCGAACGAAGAAGGGCCCCCACCGGCCTTCCGTTCTAGTGGTCGTCGCAACACCCCAGCTCAGGGGATGCGATGGACTTCGAGATTCGGGAGGGGCGCAAGCCTCAGGGGCCCCGCAAG